>DAORUA010000048.1:0-15664 GCA_035432945.1 Vicinamibacteria bacterium
GCCGGCCCGGGTTCTGCTGAGCCTGGGCGAGGCCGAAGCCGAGGGTGAGGGCGGCGGCGGCCGCGAGCGCCGCGCCGAATCGATGTTTCGTGGTCATGTTCGTCCTCTGGTGGTTTTGGAACTCGGCGAAATCAGGCCGCGGCCAGGGCGCGCTCCTCGCGTCGGCCGATCCGGCTTCGCACCTTCTCCATGGTGAGGTAGAAGACCGGGGTCAGGTAAAGGGTCAGGAACTGCGAGAAGAGCAGGCCGCCCACCACCGCCAGTCCGAGCGGCCTCCGGGATTCGGCCCCCGCGCCGATTCCCAGGGCGATGGGCAGGGTCCCGGCGAGCGCGCACATGGTGGTCATCATGATGGGGCGGAAACGCACCAGGCAACCTTCGAAGATCGCCTCCTTCGCCGCCTTCCCGTGACGCTGGGCTTCTATCGCGAAGTCGATCATCATGATCGCGTTTTTCTTGACGATGCCTACGAGCATGATCACGCCCACGAAGGAGTAGACGTTCAGGTCCTCGCCGAAGAGCGACAGGGTCACGAGCGCTCCGAAGCCCGCGGCGGGAAGTCCGGAGAGGATGGTGAGGGGATGGATGAAGCTCTCGTAGAGGATGCCGAGCACGATGTAGATGACGAGGATGGCGAGGAGAAGGAGCCAGCCGAGGCCGCGCATGGAGGCCTCGAAGGCCTGGGCCGCGCCCTGGAAACTGGTGCTGATCGAGGCCGGCAGGATCTCCCGCGCCGCCGCGGTGACCCGATCGACGCCTTCGCCGAGCGACGTGCCCGGCTTGAGGTTGAAGGAGAGCGTGACCGCGGGGAGCTGACCGAGGTGGTTGACGAGGAGAGGCGAGACCCTCCGGGAAAGATGGGCCACCGCCTCCAGCGGCACCAGGGCTCCGGTCGATGACCTCACGTGAAGGAGGCCCATGGTGGCGGGGTCGCGCTGGAACTCGGGCAGCAGTTCGGTGATCACGCGGTACTGGTTGTCGGGGGCGTAGATGGTCGACACCTGGCGGGTGCCGAAGGCGGTGTAGAGCGCCTCTTCGACCTGCTGCGCGGTCACCCCGAGGCTGATGGCGCGGTCGCGATCGATCTCCACGTGGATCTGCGGGCTCTTGATCTGCAGGTCGCTGGTCACGTCGACCAGGCCAGGCAGGGTCCGCATCCTCTCCTCGAGCAGGGGCGCCACGCGGTACAGCTCGGCGGTGTCGGAACCCTGGAGGGTGAGCTGGTAGAGGCTCTTGGTCTGCAGTCCGCCGATGCGGATGGGAGGAAGGATCTGGGGGAAGGCGCGGATGCCCGGGACTTCCGCGAACTTGGGCCGCAGGCTCTCCACGATCTTCTGGGCGGACGGGCGCTCCTCCCGGGGGCTCAACCGCGCGAACACGCGGCCCGAGTTCATGGTGTTGGTGCTGCCGGAGGCGCCGATCGAGGAGTTGAAGGCTTCGATGCCGGGCTCCTTCGCCATGATGTCCGCGAGCTTCTTCTGGTGCGCGGCCATGGCGTCGAAGGAGACGCCCTGCGCGGCTTCGGCGTAGATCAGGAGCTGACCGTTGTCCTCGGTGGGGAGGAAACCCTTGGGCATTCGGACGAAGAGCCAGCCGGTGGCGACGAGGATGATCGCCGCCACACCCAGGACCAGGCGCGTGCGACCGAGGACCGCGCGCAGCGACTTCTCATAGCCGCGCCGCACCGCCTCGAAGAGGCGTCCGCCGTGGTGGTCGCTCTTTGGCCCGCCCACCGGCTGGGCCTTCAGGAACCGGCTGCAGAGCATGGGAGTGAGGGTGAGCGACACGAAGCCGGAAACCAGGATGGCCGCGCTGATGGTCACCGCGAACTCGTGGAGGAGCCGGCCGAGGAGTCCGCCCATGAAGAGGACGGGCAGGAAGACCGCGACCAGGGAGATGGTCATCGAGAGGATCGTGAACGAAACCTCCTTGGAACCCTTGAGTGCGGCTTCCATGGGCGGCTCGCCGTCCTCGATGTGGCGCACGATGTTCTCGAGCATGACGATGGCGTCGTCGACCACGAAGCCGACGCTCAGGGTGAGGGCCATGAGCGAGAGGTTGTCGAGCGAGTAGCCGAGCAGGTACATGGCGAAAAACGTGCCCACGATGGACATGGGGAGGGCGAGGCTCGGGATGATGGTCGCGGGCACGTTCCGCAGGAACATGAAGATGACCATGATGACCAGGCCCACGGTGAGGAGCAGGGTGAACTTCACGTCGTCCACCGACTCCTTGATCGACCGCGACCGGTCGAAGAGGACGTCGAGCTGCACCGAGGCGGGGAGACGCTGACGGAAGCTCGGGAGGAGTTCGCGGATGGCCTGGACCACGGCCACCGTGTTGGCCCCGGGCTGGCGCTGGATGGTCAGGGTGATCCCGCGCTCGGGGCCGTGCTCGGTCATGAACCAGCTCGCGACCTTGTCGTTCTCGACCCCGTCCACCACCTTGCCGAGGTCTTCGAGACGCACCGGGGACCCGTTGCGGTAGGTGACCACGAGAGGCCGGTAGGCCGCCGCGTTGGTGAGCTGGCCGTTGGCTTCGACGGTGAGGGCTTCGTTCGCCCCCGAGAGCGTCCCCGTGGGAAGGTTCACGTTGCCGCGCTGGATGGCCGTCGTCACCTCGTCGATGCCGACGCCCCGGCTCGCGAGCGCCGACGGGTCGAGCTGGACGCGCACCGCGTACTTCTGCGAGCCGATCACTCCGACCTGAGCGACCCCGCTGATCATCGACACCCGCTGGGCGACCAGGGTCTGGGCGTAGAAGTCGACCTCGGAGAGCGGCCGCGTGGGCGAGTGGATGCTCATGAAGATCACGGGCGAGTCGGCCGGGTTCACCTTCTGGTACGAAGGGGGATTCGCCATGGTGGGAGGCAGTTGCGAGGAGGCCTTGCCGATGGCGGCCTGGACGTCCTGGCCGGCCGCGTCGATGTTGCGGTCGAGGGCGAACTGGAGGGTGATCTGGGTGAGGCCGAGGGCATTGACCGAACTCATCGAATCGAGTCCGGCGATGGTGGAGAATTGCTTTTCGAGCGGTGTCGCGACTGACGCCGCCATGGTATCGGGATTGGCGCCGGGGAGTGTTGCCACCACCTGGATGGTGGGGAAGTCCACGTTCGGGAGATCGCTCACGGGCAGGAGCCGGTAGCCCCCGATGCCGGCGAAGAGGATCGCGGCCATGACCAGGGTGGTCGCGACCGGACGCCTGATGAAGCCTTCGGCGAGGTTCACGACGCGGGTCCCGCGGGCTTCGCGTCCACCTTCGCGCCGATGGTGAGCCGAACCTGTCCGTCCACCACCACCGTCTCACCCGCCGCGAGGCCCTCCTCGATCAGGATCTCTCCGTCGCGCGACGGTCCGATCCGGACCGGCCGCGTCTCCACCGTCTTGTCTCCCTTGACCACGAAGACGAAGGGACCCTGCTGGCCGTCCTGCACCACCGTGCTTGGCACCGTCACCGCCCCTTTGCGCACGCTCAGGATCATCGAGACGTCCACGAACTGGCCGGGCCAGAGCTTGCGCTCCGCGTTTGAGAAGCGGGCCTTGAGCTTGACGTTTCCGGTGGCCCGGTCGATCTCGTGGTCGACGAAGGCGAGCGACCCAGTCGCGGGATCGGCCTCCTCCCCGCGGCGCCGCGCCACCACTTCGAGCGTGCCCGCCTTCCGGATTTCCGCGAGGTGCTTTTCCGGGACGGTGAAGCGGACGCCGATCGGATCCTGCTGGTGGATGACCACGAGAGTGTTGTCGTCGAGGGCGCGGACGAGATTTCCGACCTTCACCAGGATGCTGCCGGTCCGGCCGTCGAGAGGAGAGCGGATCGAGCAGTAGTCGAGCCGCAGTTTCGCGGTCCGCACCGCCGCTTCGTCCGCGTTGACCTCGGCGGCCATGGCCCTGGCCCCCGCGACCACCGAGTCGTGGGCGTCGACGGACATCACACCCTGCGCGAGCAGGTCGGCCGCCCGCTTCTCCTCGCTGCCCGCGTTCGCGGCCTCCACGCGGCTCTTCGCGAGGTGCGCCTCGGCCTCGGCGAGCGCGGCCTCGTAAGGCCGGGGGTCGATGGTGAAGAGAAGGTCGCCCGCCTTCACGTCCTGGCCCTCGCGGAAATGAATGCTGGCGAGGGCGCCTTCCACCTGGGGCCGCACCGCCACCGTCCACAGCGACTCGACCGAGCCGATGGCGCGCAGTTCGATGGGGAAGTCGCGCTGCGTCGCCTGCGCCACCGTGACCGGAACCGCGGACGGGGCCGGAGGCGCGGCCGCGCGTCCGCAGGAGAGAGTGGCCGCGGCCAGGAGGGCGAGCGCGAGCCGATGGCCGCGGAGCAGTCGGGATTCCGTCATGATCAAGCCGAGCATCCTAACTGCGCCCTCCCTCTGGCCCGCGGCCATTCGGCGCGAAACGAAATCCTTGTTGCGTCGCCGACGCCGATAGAATGCGTTCCTCCCCCCTCCTCGTAGACGCTGACCTCGCGAAGACTCTCCCATTGCTCGCCATCCCTCTCTCCGGGCTCGCCCTGCGCCGGATCCGCCTTGTCGGCCTCGCCCTGTGCGCGGTTGTCGTCCCGACTGGAATATGGGAGGCGGCCTTCCGGTCCGCGGCGGTCGAGCCGAGGCCCGCGCTCCATGCCCTCTCCCTTCCGGGCGACCGGAAGGTGGCGATCGTTCGAAGCGAGGCGTCGGACCGCTGCATCGGCGCCGCGGAGTTCGGCAGGCACGCCGACCACTGGCTTGATCTCGTCCGGAAGGGCGGATACCAGGCGGAGACGATCGGCGACGCGCAACTCGCATCCGGACTCGATGCCTATGCCGCGGTCATCCTGCCCTCCGTGGTCTGTCTGGGAGACCCCGCGCGCGCGGAACTGGAGCGGTACCTGCGGGCCGGCGGGGGTGTGGTCGCCACCTGGGCCCTGGGCGCCCGCGGCGGCGACGGAATCTGGCGCGGCTACGACTTCCTGCAGACCCTGACCGGAGCCGTTCGCTTCGAACTGGGCCGCAACGACGCCCCGTGGTTCGTGAGCGTCCGGAGTGCCAGCCCTCTCGGGGCCGGGCTTCCGGGCGGCACGCGCGTTCAGGTGACGTCCCTGGAACGGCTGGAAGCGACCGCCCTCGATGCCGATGCCTTCTGGAGCGACGCGGGCCTTCGTCCCCGCGTTCCGGCCCTGCCCGCCGATTACCAGGCGGCCGTGGTCAGAAAGCAACTCGGCGAGGGGCGCCTCGTGTGGCTCGGCTTCCACGAGAACTCCGCGGTGACCGGGGAGGCGGATCGCGCCTCCGCCATTCTGCTCAACGGCCTGGCCTGGGCGGCCGGGCGCCCCCTCGTCGCGGTGGAACCGTGGCCCGCGCCCTTCACGCGGTCGACCATGGTGGCGGTCGACGTGAGCGAGTTTCCGGATCGGGCGCGGCGTCTGGCCCTCGAACTCGCGCAGGCGCGGGTCCCGGCGACCTTCTTCATCGACCCGGGCCTCGCCGGCGACGGGGAACTCGTGAGGGAACTTCGGGGGGCCGGGGAACTGGCGATCAAGTGGCAGCATGCGAATGAGGGCGGCCGGGCGCGTCACGCCTTCGATCGGATCAGGATGGACTGGCTCCGGCTCGTCTTGTGGAGCCGGACCTTCATCTGGGTCCGGGGCGTCCGCCCCTTCGGCGACACCCTCACCCGGCCGGAGACCGAGTTCCTGGCCGAGGCGGGGGTTCGCTACTTCCTCGCCGCGGGCGGCGTCGATTCCGTCCTGCCCTCCGCGCGGAGCGTGCGCCGCGCCCCGTCCGGCTGGACGGACGAAGGATCCATCGTCGGCCTGGGTCGAAGCTCGGATGACGACCTCCACCTCTCGCCGCTCGGGCTCCAGGGTCTGGACGCGGAGTGGATCGTCCAGCGCCTCACCGACGACAGCGAAAGCGTGGGGCGCCTGGGCGGGCTCTACGTGCTCTCTCTGCACACCCAGGGCCTGGGCGGCCCGGAATATCTTCCCGCCCTCCGGGCCATCCTCGCGCGGATCGCGCAGTCCCAGAGCTGGGTGGCCCGGGGCGGAGACATCGCGGGGTGGTGGTCCTCGAGAAGCCGCCTCGGGCTTTCCCTGACCTCGCCCTCACCATCGGCGCTTCGCATCGAGGTCACGAACGGAGCGAACCGGCCCATCGAGAACGCGGTCCTCGCCGTCTATCCCGGGGTCATGCGGGGGACGCCGAAGGCGCGCGTGTCGCCCGAAGGACCGCCGCCGCAGATGGCGGTGGATGCGGAAAGCGGTCGGCTCCGCCTGAGCCTGCCTCGCCTCGAACCGGGCCGGCGAGCGACCCTCGAGATCACTTTCGTCCGCTGAGATGCGGCCAGGCTTCCGGGTCCTCGTGCCCGAGGCGCCAGGCGGAAAAGCCCAGCAGACGGAGGCGCCGCGCCAGGTCGAGCCGATCTCTCAGGCTCTCCGCATCCTGCAGCCACACCACGTTCGGGGCGCCTTTCTCGTCGAAGGCGAAGGTGCTCTCGCCCTCGATGGGATCGCGGCGGATCGCGGCGTCCTGCGCGCGCGACAGGGCGAGGGCCTCCGCGTGGGTTCCCTCGAGGACGCCTCCGGGCCGGAAGCGCCGGTAGTAGAGAGGAAGGCCGAGCATCACCTTCTTCGCCGGAGCCTCGGCCAGCACGACTTTGAGGCAGGCCTCCAGCCAGGGGCGTCCGGACACCGGGCCGGGATTGTCGTTGGAGGTGTGCTGGTCGTAGGTCATGACCGTGAGGAAATCGCTCGCCGCGGCCAGCGCCTTGTAGTCGAAGGCGAGGGCGCGCTCGTTCAAGGGCTCGGGGTTCGCGGCGCTCGGGACCGCGAAGAGCGGGGCGGGCACGGCGACGCTCAGGCGCATGCCGCGGCTGCGCAGCTTGCCGGACAGCGCGCGGACGAAGGCGGTGAAGGCGGTGCGGTCCGAGGCGGGGACGTTCTCGAAGTCGACCTGGAAGCCCCGCAGCTTGAGGCGCTGGCCCGCCTCGAGCAGATCGCGAACGAGGTCGGCCTGGACCCTGGAGTCGGTCAGCACCAGATGGGCGATCTCCGGGCGAAATTCCTGATTGAGGACCAGGGGCATCAGCCGCACCTTCGCCCGCTTCGCCCAGTCGGCCAGGGCCGCGTCCGAGGCATCCACGAGGCGCCCCGAGGCGTCGACCTGGAACCACTGCGGGGACGCGAGGTCGATGTCCCGGGCGTGCAGACGGAGCGAGGCCACCGACTCCTCGTCCGCGGTCGCGTAGAAATGGCGCTGCGGGCCCGCGGCCTGGGCCCGACCGGAAAGGGCCATCCACATCATCAGAGCGAGGGCGGCGCGTCCATGGCTATTCATCGAAGGTGATGTAGTAAATGTAGCTCGTCTGCTGGGGCAGACGCGCGAAGCGAAGGCGCAGCAGTTCTTCGCGGTCGTCCAGCCGGTACTCGGGAGCGGCGAGGCGGAAGACCGGCGAGCGGATGCCGACCTTTCGGGGCCGGTAGGGAAGGTAGATCGAGACCCCGATGTCGTCCACGTCCGACAGCCCCTTGTTGGCGACTTCGAGATAGAGGCGGCGCGGTCCCAGGGGCTTGAGGCTGATCTCGACCTTCTGCCGCGCGGACCACCAGCGGGTGATCTCCCCGCCTTCCGCGAGCCAGGCCGGGCTCGAGCGGAGCGCGGTCACGATGCGGGTGAGGTTGCCCCGCTGACTCGCGGCGCCGAAGACGTCGTCGTGGACGAGGAGGACGTGGAGCCCGCCCATGTCCTGGGCCAGCCGGAAGTCGCTCAGCCATCGCGGCACGGGGTCGCCCGGGCTCTCCGCCAGCAGCTCGAAGTCGTCCGGGCCGCTCCAGTAGATCTTCGTCACCTCCGCCTTCTGAAGGGGGAAGAGAGCCGACTTCTGGAACTCCACGATGTCGGGGACGAGCTGGCTCGCCCCCCGGTCGCCGATGACGTAGCGGTAGCCCGCGTCGTTCATGGCCGAGATCACCGCGGCATTCACCAGACCCTGGGGAGGGGAAAGGCCGCGCACTTCCTTGCCCGAGACCGCTTCGATCTGCTCGCGCGCGAGGCGGAGCCGATCCGTCTGACGCTTCGGCGGGACGCCGACCAGGGGCTCTTCCGAGTCGCCCGCCGAGGCCAGCTCGAAGGCGCCGGCCACGCGCTTGACCAGCGCCGCCGATGCGCGCGCCAGGGGAGCCCCCACGAAGAACGTGGCGGGAATGGACTCCTGGCGAGCGAGATCCGTCAGGGCCTGCGCCCCTTCGTTGTCGTGATCGAGTTGCACCGCGAGCAGCGCGGCCGAGGGCTTCTCGCCCGGCCATGTCCCGCGGGTGGCCACGGCCTGGCGCGCCGCCCAGCGAAGCGACACCGCCATGTAGTCCTCGAGCGCCTGCTGGTCGTAGGGGTGCTCCGGTCTCACCGTCTCGTCGAAGCCGAACCAGACCACCCGGCCCGCGCCCCGGGTGGTGTGCACCGCGAGCGCCGAGTCGTCGGCGGATTCGCCGCGCAGCGGGTGGAGCCGGTGATCGCTCAGGAACGCGTCCGGCGACCTCGACTGCAGAACCACGAGATCCTGGGCGGGCAACTCCAGCCTTCGGCCCGGAGGCACCCGATCGGAGAAGTACCGGCCCCCCGCGAAGGTGACCGAACAGACGCCCTGGGCCACGGTCTCGACCGCGGTGGCTCCGGTCAGCTTGCGCAGCAGGTCGTGATCCAGCGCCCCGCCATTCGCGTTCCGCGAACCCGGAGAACCCGACACCACGATTCCCGTGCCCGCGTTCACCGAGCGCAGCAGAGCGTTGCGAGAGGCCTCGTCGAGGGAAGTGATGGCGGGGAGGATCAGGACGTCCCGGCCGGCGGGCGCCCCCTCCAGGCGAGTGATGGGAAGGCGCTCCGCTTCAAGCCCGGCCGCGGCCGCGGCCCGCTCCCACAGGGCGAGGCGGCGCTCGCCCGCGGGACTTCCCTCTCCCGGCGGCCATTCGACGACGATGCGGACGCGGGCGGGCTGGGTGAGGTCGATCGAGGGCTGGGGGATGGATCCAAAGAACGCGAAAGGCCCGATGGTGTCCTTGAGCAGGAGCAGGTAGATCAGGGCCTCGAGGGAGACCAGGATGAGCGCGGCCGCGACCAGGTAGACCACGGCGCCCGGCGAGTGATCGCGCCCGTAGCGGCTTCGCAGAGGGGCGCCCTTCACGCGCGCACCTCGCCCTTCCTCGAGGATCCGGCTTCAGCCATGGAGACTACGGCTCGTACCGGCGGAAGAAGAGGTGCTCCTCGGCGCCGCCCAGGACTTCGACGGGACGCCGCTTGTCGCGCGCGCGATACGCGATGTACGAGAAGGCCGCGAACAGGATGGTGACGATGGTCGCGGACAGGATGATGGTCGAAAGGAGGGGGATCAGCTCCATGGGTCAAGCCTCGATGGGAAAGAGTGGTTTCAAGTTTCTAGATTCTTCCGAGCCGTTCGACCTTGCGCCAGCTCATCTGCACGCCGAACACCTCGTCCAGGGTCGCGAAGAACTTCGTGAAGTCCATGAAGGTCACCCAGAACACGGTGTAGAAGACGGAGTAGACGGTGAGGCGCATGTCCTCCTGCTCCATGGCCACGCAGAAGAGCGCCGCAACCACGCTGAGCACGGTGAGCTGCGCCCACCACAAGACGATGAGGTTCGACAGGCCCGCCCAGAAGGCGACGTTGATGAAGAAGAGCAGGGCGAACACGTTCATGAACGGCCAGATCATGGTCTCGAAGACCATCAGCCACAGGAACGCCCAGTCCGCCGGATCGGGGAAGGGCGTCAACAGGCGCGCCTTGTGGGTGATGAGGGACTGGAGGATTCCGCGGGCCCAGCGGTAGCGCTGCTTGAAGAGGGCCTCGAGGGCCTCGGGGGCTTCGGTCCAGGCGATCGAATTGGGCTCGTATTTGATCTTCCAGCCCGCCAGCATGATGCGGAGGGTGAGTTCGCAGTCCTCGGCGAAGGTGCCCGGCTGATACCCGCCGACCTCTTCGAGGACGCTCTTCCGGAAGATGCCGATGGGGCCGGGGATGACCGCCACCCGCCGGAAGAAGGCGTGCGCGGTGCGCACGAGGCTCAATCCTTCGATGTACTCGAGGGCCTGCAGGCGGGTCAGGTGGTTGACCCGGTTGATGACCTTGACGTTCCCCCCGACCGCGCCCACGCCCGGGTCGGCAAAGTGCTTGACCGCCTCGCGGATGGTCTGGGGCTCGAGGACGCTGTCGCCGTCCATGCACAGGATCAGTTCGCCCCGCGCGGCCGCGATCCCGGTGTTCAACGCCACGGCCTTGCCGCCGTTGGGCTGGGTGATCACGCGCAGCCGCTCGGGGCCGTAGATCCGCGAGAGTTCGAGGGCGCGTTCGAAGGTGTCGTCGCTCGACCCGTCGTCGATGACCAGGACCTCGTAGCGCGGGTAGTCCATGGCCATGAGCGGCTCGACCGCGGCGGTGATCAGGATGCCCTCGTTGTAAGCGGGCACGATCACGGTGACGAGCGGGTATTCGTCGGGGTGCCAGGGTTCGTGGGAGCGCTCGAGGTGCTGGAGGAAGGCGAAGACGATGAGCAGGGTGTAGCGGATGACGAGCAGGAGCAGGAACCCGACGAGCAGGAAGGTCGAGAAGTCGACCAGGAAGGTGACCGCGGCCAGCCGGTTGAACCAGAAGTTGAAGTAGATGAGGGTGAGCAGGCCGATGCCGGAGGCCACGCACATGAGCACGAAGAAGACGCGGTAGAAGCGCTGGCTGATCTCGCCGATCATCGCGGGTTTCCGAACGTCATCTGAAGGGTCTGGGCGATGTAGGTGGAGGACCCGAAGGACCTGGCCGCGGAGCGCGCGTAGCGATAGGTGAGGCGCACCGGGAAGTGCTTCGTCACCATCCACTCCACCGAGGGCTGAATGAGGAAGGGCGTCACCGTTTGATCCTCGATGGCCTCCCTCCCGCCTTCGAGCACGATGGATCCGCGGATCTTCGAACCCTGGCTGGAAAGCGACGCGCTCAGCCCGTGCACGGTGTCGCTGGCCGGACTGTAGTAGAGCGGCGACCGCTTCTGAAACGAGCTGTACCTGAAGGTGTAGGCAGCGCTCGCCCAGCGCTTGGCGTCCCAGATCACGCGCGCGGACACCCGATCCTGCCGGTTTGCCGCGAAAGCTCCGGAGGAACTCGCCGAATAGAACGAGGCTCCGGCCGCGACCCAGACCCTGAACGGCGGCCCGCCCTGAGGCCGCGCGCGGCCGAAGGCGCGCCACGCCGACGCCAGAGCCGTGTCGCCCACGATTCCCGCGACCATGGTCGCCCCGGAGCCGAGGTCATAGACCCCTTCGCGCCTCAGGTACTGGACTCCGAGACCGAACCGGTCGGGACGCTCGAGGAAGAAATCGGCGCGTCCGTTGACGCTGGTGCGCCCGGTATCGAAGCGAAGAACGGTCGCCTCGGCGACCAGCCGCATCGCCCCGGGCGCGGCGCTCATGCGCAGGCCCAGTCCGCCGCCCTCCACCCGACCGCTCCGCCTCGCGATGTCCGCGTTGAGCGCCTCGACCTCGAGGCCCTGACCGGCCACGACGCGCCGCTGCTCGGAACTCAGGTAGGAGGCAATGGGCGAGAAGGTCAGGCGTCCGGCTCGGAGGAAGCCCACTTCCGCGGCGGAGGAGACGCGGATGAGATCGTCGGAATCCTCAAACCGCTCGCCCAGGATGTACGGGCGCGGCGCCACCTGGCTCTTGAGGTCCTGGGCGCGCTTGCGCGCTTCGTCGCTCGACGGATCGCGTTCCAGGATGCCCTCGTAGCTCTCCAGCATCCGGACCGGGTCGTCCCCGCGCTGGTCCCTGATCTGGGCCAGGCGGAGGCTGGCGGCGACGTCATCCGGGTTCTTCTCGAGGATCGTGCGGTACTCGCGCTCCGCCTCCTCGGTCTGGTGCGCCCAGGTCAGGACCGCGGCAAGCTCGGCGCGCGCGACCGAATCGTCGGGTCGGGCGGTCAGGTAGTCGCGATAGCTCGTGATCGCCCCCGGGTAATCCCGCCCCCAGCTGTGCAGGCGTGAGACCAGCAGGCCGAGCGCCGGGTCCGCCCCGTATTCGGCCTGGTACTGCCGGTAGGCCTCGATCGCCTCCGGATAGCGCCCCAGGGCGGTCAGAGCCTGGGCCGCCTCGGTGGCCGCGGCGCGCCGGCGGAGAGCGGCCTGGTTGAGCACCTGGCTCGCGGCCTCGTGCCCGGGCCGGAGTTGCACGAGCCTCTCGGCCGTGGCTTTCGCCCCGTCCAGGTCCCCGGCCTGGGTCTGCAGCCTCAGGACGGAGCCGAGATCCTCGATCGCCTGTTCGGGATCCGCGGCCTTGGCCGCGAGGGCCTGATACTGGCGGATGGAATCGGCGGTGAGTCCTCGCCACGCGAGCACCTGGGCCAGTTCGCGGCGCGCGGTGGAGTCATCGGGACGGGCCGAGAGGTATTGCTCGTAGGCCGCGGCCGAGGACTCGAACCGGCTCGACCAGGAGAGCACGCGCGCGAGTTGAAGGCGCGCCTCCGCGTCTTCGGGGTGGGTCTCGAGATAGGCGTTCAGTTCGAGCGCGGCGGTGCCGTTGTCCTTGACCTCGATGGCGGCGTAGGCCCGCCGGAGCGGGGCCTGCTCCGCGTCGCGCCGCCGTTGCGCCACGATGCGCTGCGCCTCGGTCACGCGCGGGTCGAGCCGGGTCACGCTCTCGTAGGCCGCGAGGGCGAGATCGGAACGCTTCAGGCGGTCGTAGCACCGGGCCAGGTCGAGAGCCACCGCGGCCGAGGTCGCGCGCGCGCCCGTGCTGCCCGCGACCATTCCGAGTTCGTCCACCGCCTCGCCGCACCGGCCCAGGCGGACGAGCGCGCGCCCCATGGCGGTGCGCGCGGCGCGGTCCCCCCGGTCCTGTTCGAGGTAGCGGCGGTAGACGAGCACGGCGCTCGCGTCGTCGCCGCTCCACTCGTGGTTCTGGGCGGCCCGGAGGAGGTGGCCGGCGGAGGCGTCGGGCCGGTCGGAGAGTTTCTCGAAGACGCGCGCCGCCTCCGTGAATCGCCCGGTGGAGGAGTAGATCTCCGCCAGACGCACCGCCGGGGAGATCTCCTCGGGGCGCTTCGCCATGATCGCGAGGAGCGCCGCCTCCGCGTCGGCGGTGCGCCCTTCCGTCATCATCTGCTCGGCGTCGCGCATCTCGTACTGGGCGCGCAGTTGTTCCGCGCGGGTCCGGCGCGATTCGATCTGCTCGACCTGGCGGGCCGATTCGATCTTCTGACCGGCGGCCACCGCCGCGCGCAGTCCGGCGAGCGCGGCCTCGTCCTCGGGTGCCAGGCGCAGGAGCGCTTCGAAGTGCGGTCGCGCCTCGTCCCAGCGTCCCGCGTCGAGCAGGCACCGCCCGAGCAGCCGCCGCGCGGCCACGTTCCAGGGCTGGCTCGAGATCACCTGGCGGAGGAAGGGCTCGGCCGCGTCGCACTCGTTCGCGCGCACCAGCTCGAGGGCCACCACGAGAGCGGCCCTCGGCGAGGGCTGACTCTGCGCGCTCGCCCTCCCCGGGCCGAGCGGCAGGGCGACGGTGGCGGAGGCGGCGAGCAGACAGGCCGCGCGCTTCCTAGACAACCGTGTCCTCGGCCGAGGCGCCGCGCACGATCTCCAGCGCGGCGGCGAGAGGCGCATCCTGACCGTCCATGGTCTGGAAGTGAACGATGGGCGCGGGGGTGCGGTTCCAACCCTCGGCGAAGCGCCGCAGGAAGGCCCGGATGCCGGTCTCGTCGGTCTCGGCGAGCAGAACCGAAACGTGGTGCCGGCCGAGCAGAACGATGTCGTACTCGCGGATCAGCGAGAGCGCGAGGTCCCGAAGCTGCTGGCCGGGCACGCCCGAGGCCATGCCGGGGGTGAGACGCAGGACCGCCACGCCCGCCTTCAGGCCGTGCGCGCGACAGATGGCCGATTCCGCCTCGACCCGCTGCTGGAAGTAGGCGGGCTCCTCGGTGGACACGGTGGCGTCCCGCTTGGGCGTGGTGTCCGCCACGAGGTCGATGGAACCGCCGAGGGTGCGTCGCAGCAGGGCCTGCACCTTGAGGGTGAGGATGCGGCTGTCGAACGGACGCTCCACGAGGTCGTCCGCTCCCGAGGCCATGATCGCGACCCGGTCGCGGGTCCGGCGGATCGGATTGGAGAGCAGGAGCACGGGCATGGAGAGGCCGTTCTGGCGGAGGCGCTTGCACAGGGTCACTCCGTCGATGCCGGGGGCGTCGGCGTCGATGATCACGAGGCTCGGCGGCGACACCGCGACCTTGGCCAGGACATCGGCTCCGTCCTCCGCCTCGATCACCGTGCAGGACTTGCCCAGAAGTCCCTTGAGCATTTCCCGCTGGGCGGCGTCCGGTTCGGCCAGGAGGACGCTGCAGGATCGCGCGGGCGCCGCGGCTCCGGGGCCCGCGGACACCAGCTGGGACACGAGCCCGAGGCCCGGGCTCACTTCGAATTCGATGACGGGCGCGCGCCCCTTGAGCCCGGGGAACCGGTCGAGGTTGATGCGACACCGGCCGTTTTCCGCGGGCACGAACTGCAGGATGCCGTAGGCGAAGTCCTTGCAGTTGGCGACGTGTTCGTTGGCCTCGGGCGTGTCGAGGAGGAGGAGGGAGCAGGCGCCCATCGAGGCCAGGGACTCGATCAGGGTGCGCGCCCGGAAGACCGAGGCCGAGGCCGAGCCCGTGGTGAGGAGCGGGGTCAGGGGATCGAAGACGATCCGCCGGGGCTCGGACTCATCGAGGACGGCAAGCAGTTCCTGGAACATCCGGCCCTCGTCGCGCAGGCGGATGGAGTTCTCCACGACCTTCGGGAGGTACTCGATGATGGCGAGGTTTCCGTCCCGCGTGAACGCTTCGAGATCGAAGCCGAAGGCCCGGCCATGATCGAAGATGGCCCGCGCCGGCCGCCGGGTCACGATCGCGGCTTCTTCGCCGGCCAGCAGGCCCTTGTAGATGAATTGCAGGGCCAGGGTGGTCTTGCCGCCGCCGTTGGGGCCGTGGAGCAGGTAGGTGCGGTCGTCGGCGAGGCCGCCGGCGAGGGCGTCCAGGGCTTCGAGTCCGGTCAGGGCCAAAGGGAGAGACTCCTTGATTCAAGAATTTGAAACGCACGATGAACTTCGGTTCCGCGGACGGAACCGGAGCGTGGCGCGCGCAGACGTCGGATGAGGTTTCAGGTGCGAACGGCTTTGGGGATTCCGGCATCCTATCCGCGGGTCCCGCGGGCCGCAAGGCGCCATCCGGGGCGTGGTCTCCCTCTTGATCCGGCCGCTTCAATCGAATACCCTGCGGGGCCATGCCACTTCTGGATCCCCGGACCGCAGGTCCGGGCGAATCGACCGTCCCGGGCCCCCGATGAAGGACCTCTTCCGCGCCCTCGACCGCGGTCTGTGGGCTCTTCGCTCCCTGGTCGACCTGGCCGGCATCCTCGTGATCACGGCCCTGTTCATCCTCTTCGGCCTTCAGTTCAAGCATCCCGCGGCGTGGGACAACATGGCGCTCCTGATGCAGTTCCGGAAGGTGGCGGACCCCCTTCTCATGCAGATCGCCTCGGGCCTCGACCTCAAGTGGCCATCCGACAAGCCCAGCTTCATTCCCCTCGTGCTGAGCGTGGCCGCCTTCTTCGTCCGCTCGCTTCTCGTTCATTGGCTCAACGGGGCATCCGCGTTCCTTCGACGCCGCATCGGGAA
>DAORUA010000049.1:0-15643 GCA_035432945.1 Vicinamibacteria bacterium
CGGTGTGCGCAAACGGTTTCTGCTTTCAGGGTTTTGCGGCGGGGCGATCCGCGGAGCGTATCTCGGGGTGGCGAGCGCGCCTTCGCGGTATGCGGGGGCCGCCTTTGGCGGGTATTCGAAAGCCTTCGCGATGAAGGTGATCCGGAACATCCGCACCGACCTCGATGCGTTCTCCGAGGTGGAGCAGGGGGTGTTGATCAACCACGGGTATTCCCTCATCGATGCCGCGATCCGAACCCACGTCCCGGAGTTGATGGAGGCAGGAACGGCGTCATTTGCCTGGCCGGCATCGGAGTTCGCCCCGGGGACGATGGCGGAGGAGGAGCTGAGGCGGCGCTTGGCGGGGTCGGATAAGAGGAAGCTGACCGGGCGAGGGTGACGGGGGGATGCGGAGAGCAAGGCGGTGGCGGGCGCGCTACCGCGATCCTGGCGCAGGCGTAACGGCCGCGACGGGAAAGGGCGGATAGCAGCCCCCTGGTTGCGAGTAGCATTCGGCCGTGGCCAGGAAGCGCAAGGCGCTCATCAAGACCGGCTTCGAGGAGATCTCGCCCGACGAGATCGCCGCACTCGAGGAGTTCCTCGAGCGCGAGCCCCTTTCGAAGCGGTCGATGTCCATTCCCATGCTCGACGGCCTGCTGACCGCGATCGTCATCGGGCCCGAGCCGGTGATGCCGTCCGATTTCCTTCCGTGGGTCTGGGACTGGAAGCGCGGGAAGAAGGACGTGGAGTTCGCGGATGACGACGAGGCGAACCGCATCCTTGGCTACGTGATGAAGATGCAGAACCGCGTGGCCGGGCCCTTGATGAACGATCCGCCGGTGGTGGTGCCGGTCTTCTTGTTCGAACCGGCCTGGAGTCATCGAGAGTGGCTGACCGGTTTCGTGATGGGGGTCGACTTCGACACGGAGATCTGGGACTACGCCCGCGATGTGGCTCCCGAGATCTTCGAGCCGCTCAAGGTCATCGGCGGGATGGAGCCGGACAACCCAGGTTGGGACGACGCCTGCACCGAGCTCGGGGCGACGCTCGTGACCATCCGCGACTTCTTCCGCGAGGGCGAGTGGCGCGAGGCCTTCGAGGAAGTCCAGAAGCCCTTCGTCCGCGAGGGGCCGAAGGTCGGCCGGAACGATCCATGTCCCTGCGGAAGCGGAAAGAAGTTCAAGAAGTGCTGCGGGGATACGAGCGGCGCGGTGCACTGAGGCCGTCCACGGCATGGATCGCGTCGCACCTGCGCCCGGCTTTGAGACCTGGCTGGGCTGTGCCATCTCGCGTTACACTGGCCAGGTGAAACGGAAGGCTGGGGATGTCACGATCGCCGTCGGGGCCGCGTCACGCCGACGTGCACGTACCAAGGCCCGCGCGGAAGACGTTTCCAGTGCCTCGCTCGCGAATGCGGCGAAAGGCACTTTCCTTCGGCTGGCCGCGGCCTCAAGGGCGAGAGGCGGTCGGAAGGTATCGCGCGAGGACATGCATGCGCGGGGCTGAGACCGGGTTCTGAGTCACGCTGACGAACGGAGAAACACCATGCCCCATCCCAGCAAGACTGTCCGCATCGATCAGACCGGCGGACCGGAGCAGTTGAAGGTCGTCGATCTCACCGTGGGCGAGCCCGGGCCCGGGCAGGTCCGCATCAGGCACCATGCGATCGGGCTGAACTTCATCGACGTCTACCATCGCACCGGGCTCTATCCCCTGCCCCTGCCCACCTCGCTCGGCTCCGAGGGCGCGGGGGTGGTGGAGGCGGTGGGCGAAGGCGTCACTCACCTGAAGGTCGGGGACCGCGCGGCCTACGCGGGCGGCGGGCCGGGCAGCTACTGCGAGCGGCGCATCATGCCCGCGCAGCCGGTCTGCAGGCTGCCCGACGCGATCTCCTTCGAGACCGGGGCCGCGATGATGCTCAAGGGCCTCACCGCGCAGTACCTGCTCAAGCGCACGGTGCCGCAGGGCGGCCTGCACGCGGGCGACTTCGTCCTGTTTCACGCGGCGGCGGGCGGGGTGGGACTCATCGCCTGCCAGTGGGCGAAGGTGCTCGGGCTGCAACTCATCGGCACCGCGGGGTCGGACGAGAAGTGCGCGCTCGCGAAGGAACTCGGCGCGGCCCACGTCATCAACTACAACAAGGAGGACTTCCTGCCGCGGGTGAAGGAGATCACCGGCGGCAAGGGGGTGAAGGTCGTGTACGACTCCGTGGGCAAGGACACCTGGGATCGCTCGCTCGATTGCCTGCGGCCGTTCGGGCTGCTGGCGAGCTTCGGCAATTCCTCGGGGCCGCCCGCGCCCTTCGCCCCCGGCATCCTGGGGGTCAAGGGGTCGCTCTACGTGACGCGGCAGGTGCTGTTCACGCACATCGCCACGCGCGAGGCGAACCAGGAAATGGCGGACGACCTGTTCGAGGTGGTCACGAGCGGGAAGGTGAAGATCCGCATCGATCAGCGCTTCGCGCTCGCGGATGTGCGGGCAGCCCACGACGCCCTGGAGGGGCGCAAGACCACGGGGAGCACGGTGCTGCTGCCGTCCTGAACGACGCAGGGGAGAATCGGCCAACCGGGGTGGGCTTGCGTGCTACGCTCATGCAACTTTTTTCCGCTCCCGCGTGATGCGGACGGATCACTCCCTGGAGGGTAGTTTCGATGGTGTCCAAAGTACTGCGTTTCGTCCGTCTGCCGTTTCTGCTGCTGGCGATCTTCGCCTTCGCCCGGTTCATGCTCGGGGTCAACGGGGTCCCGTACGCGCCTCGCGGCAACGCCATGTTCTCGGTCTTCGGCCTCACCCTGATCAGCAGTTTCTATTTCGGAGCCCTGTCGAAGCGGCTCGGCGGGTTCGGCTGGGGCGGCACCGTGCTCGTGGGCTACAGCATCGGGATGTGGGCGCAGATCCTGATCTTCCTCGCCACCTGGGTGAGCTACGCCGCGGGGATCGAGACTTCCTACTTCCGTCACTGGGACGCGCTCAACGTGCCCGAGGGGACGGTGGTGCCCCTGGGCGCCGCGATGATGGCGCGGGTGGGCGGCCTGGTGATCGGACCGATCATCGCGATCGTGCCCGCGGTCATCGGCCGCGCGTGCGCGGCGCTGGCTCCCGAGGGGGCGTAGGTTCGACCTGCGGGCCGATAGTGGGGGGACCACTATCGGCCCGCTGGAGTATCGTTGCCCCGACTGGAGCGTGACGTCATGAAGCGCTGGTTGCGGGTCGCGGTCGCGGGACTGATTTTCGGTACGGCGCAGGGGGCGCAAGGCGCCCAGGCCGCTCAGGTGGGGCTCATCCGGATCGACGGGGCCATCGGCCCGGCCACGGTGACTTACATCTCCCGGGCCATCGAAGTCTCCGGCGCGCGGTCCGACCAGTGCCTGGTCATCGTGCTCGACACCCCGGGCGGGCTGCTCGAGTCCACCAAGCAGATCACCCGGGCCTTCTACGCCTCGAAGGTGCCGACCGTGGTCTTCGTCTCCCCCACCCACGCGAGTGCGGGGAGCGCGGGGGCCTTCATCACCATGGCCGCGGAGATCGCGGCCATGGCCCCGAACACCACCATCGGGGCGGCTCATCCCGTCACCATCGGCGGCACCGGCGAGGTCGAGAAGACCGACGAGGTGATGAAGAAGAAGCTGGAGCAGTACACCGCGAGCTTCATCGAGGCCATCGCGGACAAGCGCCATCGCAATGTCGAGTGGGCGAGGTCGGCGGTCATCGATAGCGCCTCCATCACCGCGGAAAAGGCCCTCGAGCTGAAGGTCATCGACCTCATCGCGGACGACCTCCCCGACCTGCTGAAGAAGCTCAACGGGCGCAGCGCCTCCGGCCGGAACCTTCAGACCGAAGGAGCGCAGGTCGTGGACATCCCCATGAGCGCGTGGGAACGGTTCGCGCAGCTCTTCCTGCGCCCGGAGGCGATGTTCGTCCTCATGCTCATGGTGATCTACGGGATCATCGGGGAGCTGAGCACGCCGGGAGCGATTCTCCCGGGCGTGGCCGGGGCGATCGCCCTGGTGCTCGTGCTCTACATGTCCGCCATCCTGCCCGTGAACGTGGCCGGGATCGCCCTGATCCTGCTCGCCACCGTCCTGTTCATCGTGGACATCTACGCGCCCACCCACGGGGTGCTGACCGCGGGCGGCATCGTGTCCTTCTTCCTCGGCGCCCTCATGCTCTTCGACCGGGCCGAGCCGGGATTCCGGCTCTCCCTGTCGGTCATCGTTCCCGCGACCGTGTTCACCGCCCTCTTCTTCATCTTCATCGTGGGCGCGGGGCTCAAGGCCCAGCTCCTGCCCGTGCGCGCCGGCCAGGAGACCATGCTCGGCCGGGTCGTGCCCGCCATGGCGCCCATCGACGCGGTCGGCGGACGCGTGTTCATCGAAGGAGAAATCTGGCGGGCGGTGAGCGACGTGCCCATCGAGAAGGACCAGCCCGTCGAAGTCGTGGGCATCGAGGGCCTGACCCTGAAAGTGAAACCCGGAAAGCCGGACGGAGACAATCATGAATGAACTGATCGAAGGGCTCTTCAAACTCGGCGCCTGGGCGGTGGCGGCCCTCGTGATCGCGGCGGTGATCCTGCCCCAGGCCCTGCGCATCCTCCGCGAGTACGAGCGCGGGGTGGTGTTCCGCCTGGGCAAGCTCCACGCGCGCGGGGCCAAGGGCCCGGGGCTGGTCTTCCTCATTCCCATGGTGGACCGCATGGTGAAGATGGACCTGCGCATCGTCACCATCGACGTGCCCAAGCAGGAGATCATGACCCGGGACAACGTGCCGGCCACGGTGGACGCGGTGGTCTACTTCCGGGTGGTGGACCCGGTGGCGGCGGTGGTGAAGGTGGAGAACTTCTGGAAGGCCACCTCGCTCATCGCCCAGACCACGCTGCGCAGCGTGCTCGGCCAGTCTCCCCTGGACGACCTGCTCTCGCAGCGCGACGCGATCAACGTGAAGCTGCAGGAGATCATCGACCATCAGACTGAGCCGTGGGGGGTGAAGGTCATCTCGGTGGAGGTCAGGGACGTCTCCCTGCCCGACAGCATGAAGCGCGCGATGGCCAAGCAGGCGGAGGCCGAGCGCGAGCGGCGAGCGAAGATCGTGAACGCGGAGGGCGAGTTCCAGGCCGCGGAGAAGATGGTGCAGGCGGCGGCCCTGATCAGCAAGGAGCCGATCGCCCTGCAGCTCCGCTTCCTCCAGACCATGCGCGAGATCTCGAGCGAGCACAACACCACCACCTTCCTGCCCATCCCCATCGAGCTGTTCACGCCGATGATCAAGAAGGGGTGACAAAGGCTCCGTAGCCGACCACGCGGTCGGGATCGCCCGCGGTGTCCGCGGAGTTGCGAAGGTCGATGCACTCGAGCCCGAGGCCGTGGTGCTTGAGGGCGACGAGGAGGCCGGCGAGCGCGTGCCTTCCGCAGGCCGAGTCGTAGCCGAGGGCGGCCGCGCGCAGGCCGACGATCTCGTCCGCGGTGGCCCGGTCGAGCTTCCGCGCCGCCCGCGCGTCGTGGTAGTGGCTCAAGTCGGTGCTCACCACGATCAGGGTCTCGTCGCCGCCCCACAGCTCATCGATCACCTCGGCCACATCCCCCGCCGCGGCCTCCCCGACCACGATGGGCACGAGACGGAAGTCGCCGAGCGCCACCTGGAGGAAGGGCAACTGGGTCTCCAGACTGTGCTCGCGCTGGTGCGCGGCATCGAGAAATCTCACCAGGCCCGGGTGCTCGAGGGGCACGCTCCCGAGCGGCGTCTCGAAGGCCTGCGCGCTGTGGGTCGCGAGGCCGTAGAGCGGGTGATAATGAGCGGGGCCGAGCAGGACCACGCGATGGATGCGAGAGCCCCCTTTCAGAAGGCGGGCGTAGGCGGAGGCGGCCACGGGGCCGGAGTAGACGTATCCCGCGTGGGGCGCCACCAGGGCTTTCGGCGGAGGGGCGTCCGGCTGCGGGGCCTGGGCGAGAAGACTCTCCACGGTGCGCCGCAACTCTTCCCCGTCGGCCGGGTAGAACATCCCGGCCACCGCGGCACGGCGAATGAGCCCGGTCATGCCGCGGACTCCACGATGGAGATGGGCTGCCTCCGGCTTCCCCAGTTCCCCGGCCGGTCCTCGAAGACGCCCGCGCACGTGACGCCGCAGGCCGGGCAGCGGCCGCCGGGGGCCAGGTTCCAGGAGGCGATGTCGTAACCCTCGCGCTCGATCAGGGCCTCGCCGCACTCGCAGCGGGTCAGCGATCCCTCGGGATCGATCACGTTGCCGGTGTAGGCGTACCGGACCCCGTTCTTCAGGGCGATCTGCCGGGCGCGCCGCAGGGTGGAGGCCGGGGTGGGCGGGATGTCGCCCATGCGCCAGTCGGGATGGAACGCGGTGAAATGAACGGGGACATCGGGGCCGAGTTCATCCACGATCCACCGGGTCATGGCGTCGGTCTCCTCGGGCGAGTCGTTCTTCCCGGGGATCATGAGGTTGGTGATCTCGAGCCACACCTTCGTCTCGCGCTTCAGGTAGACGAGGGTGTCCTTCACCGGCTGCAGTTCGCCGAAGCAGACGTCGCGGTAGAACTCCTCGGTGAAGGCCTTGAGGTCGACGTTCGCCGCGTCCATCCACTGGAAGAGCTCGGCCCGGGGCGCGGGAAGGACCTCTCCGGCGGTGACCGCCACCGTCCTGATGCCCTTCGCCCGGCAGGCCTTCGCGACGTCCACCGCGTACTCGAGGAAGACGATGGGGTCGTTGTAGGTGAAGGCGACGCTGCGGCAGCGGTGGCGGAGGGCGGCGCGGGCGATGGCTTCGGGCGAGGCCTGGTCGGCGAGGGTGTCGGTCTCGCGCGACTTGGAGATGCTCCAGTTCTGGCAGAAGCGGCAGCCGAGGTTGCAGCCCGCGGTGCCGAAGGAGAGCACCGAGGTGCCAGGGAGGAAGTGCGCGAGGGGCTTCTTCTCGATGGGATCGATGCAGAAGCCGCTGGAGCGTCCGTAGGTCTCCAGGGTGATGGCGTCGCCGTGCCGGGCGCGGACGAAGCAGAAGCCGCGCTGGCCTTCGCGGAGCTTGCACAAGCGCGGACAGACATCGCACTGCACGCGGCCGTCGGGGAGTCGCGTCCAGTATGACGTCTGGTGGTGCGGCACGGCCTCGATTGTACGACCAGGGCACAGTTACTACCATGCTCGCGCAACCGTCTCGTACCCCCCTACGTCATTGCGAGTCGCATCACGGACTACGTCCGTGACCGTGGGGAGAAACCGCGGGCCGTCATCGCGAGGAGGGACTCCGTTGGGATTCCGACGAAGCGATCTCGTAGTTCGCTGATGGTCCCCAGTGCTTGCAGGGATGGGAAGTTGGGTGGATCCTCTTGGCGAGGGTTCCAGCAGCTATGGCCGTCGCTCCTTGGTACTTCGTGTCCGGTTGCGAGTTTGGCTCCGAGTCTGGTCTGACTATTTTGGTGAGGTCGCGGAATTAAGAGTTCCGTAGGACTTTCCCGTTCAGCAGGTTTTGTCGTTCCGATCACTCGGGCTGGGACTCTCTTTCACCATCAATGAATAGAGGAGTCCACCCATGAAGAAGAATAGCAAGACCCGGGGTCTGAGGGTCGTCAATCCAAACGCTGCGGGCATTGATATTGGCTCGGAGGTCCACTATGTCGCGGTGCCGGAGGGCCGCGGCAGTCGCGTCGTCGAGAGCTTCGGCTGCGTGACTGCGGAGCTGGAGCGAATGGCGAGGTGGCTTTTGGCGTGCGGTGTCGACACCGTGGCCATGGAGTCCACCGGTATCTACTCGGAGTCAGTGGCCGTGGTTCTGGAGGATCACGGCCTCAAGGTCATCGTGGTTGACCCGCGTCAGGTCAAGAACGCCAAAGGGCGGAAGACCGATGTGCAGGACAGCGCCTGGATTCAACAACTGCACAGCTTCGGGCTGCTCTCCGCATCATTTCGTCTCGCTCGAGAGGCTCAGCCGATTCGCGATTATTGGCGGTTGCGGTCGCATCTGGTTCAGGACGCGGCGAGCCAGATTCATCTCATGCAGAAGAGTCTCGATCAGATGAATGTTCAGCTGCACAAGGTGCTGAGCGATATCTCCGGGGTAAGCGGAATGCGGATTCTTCGGGCCATCGTGTCCGGAGTCCGCAATCCCGAGGAGCTCGCAGCGATGGCGGTCGGTGGCATCAAGGCGACTCCGAAAGAGGTTGCCGAGGCGCTTCGTGGGCACTATCGCGAACAGCACGTCTTCGCACTCTCGCAGGCCCTGAAGATCTTCGACTTCCTTCACGAGCGCCTTCGCGACTGCGACCTGGCCCTCGAGCGGATCATGAAGGGCCTTCCCGCAAAGAACGATCAGATCCGAGTCCTCCCCCCACAAAAGCGGAGAAAGAACCAGCCCCATTTCGACCTCGCGCACGAACTGGCGCGCGTGACCGGAGTGGATTTTTCTGTCGTCCCCACCCTGGCCGCTATGACCGTACAGACCGCAATCTCTGAGTGCGGGATCAATCCCGCCCCCCGCTTCCCCAGCGAGCACCACTACGCGTCGTGGCTCGGTCTATCGCCCAACAATAAAAAAACCGGTGGAAAAGTCTTCTCGACCAAGACCCGCCACCGACCCTCACGCACCGCCACCGCCCTGCGGCTCGCAGCACAGTCCCTTCAATCGTCCAAGTCCGCGCTCGGCGACCGATTCCGCAGACTCCGCGCTCGCCTGGGCACGCCAAAGGCCATCACCGCGATGGCTCACCTACTCGCCAGGCTCATCTATCGCGGCCTCACCCGGGGTCAGGCCTACCTCGAAGCCGGGCTCGCCGCACTCCAAGACCGGAGCCGCAGCAACACACTCCTGGCTCTTCACCGTCGCGCACACCGCCTTGGATTCGAACTCACGCCGCTTCAGAAAACCGCCTGAAATGGGGCGTTCTTAAACGGGTTTCTCAGCAGGAGCCCAGCGAAAAGCTGAGCGACGAAGCAACCCCGTCCCCCCACTATCGGCCCGCGGGGCCGACACCCTCCTGCCGCCAACCGCGCTTAGAACAAACCGCGCGCCGCTTCCATCACCGACTGCACCCAGGGCTCGGGGTAGACGCCCATCACCACGGTGCCGATGGCGCAGATGAGGATGGCGAGGAACAGCGGCCTGGGCACGATCACCGGGGTCTTGATCTCCGGCTCCTCCACGTACATCCGTCCGGCGAGGACGAGGTAGTAGTACAGGGCCACGATGGTGGCGACCGCGCCGAGGAGGGCGAGGCCGTACATGTGCTGGTCGACCACGGCGCGGAAGATGAAGAGCTTGGCCCAGAAGCCGGCGACGAAGGGGATGCCGCCGAGGGAGAGGAGGAAGACGAGGAGGCTCAAGGCCAGGACCGGCGAGCGCTGGGCGAGGCCGCGGTAGGCGCTCATCTTGTCCGAGCCTTCCGATTCGCCCACCGCCTGCACCACCAGGAAGGCGCCCATGTTCCCGAAGAGGTATGCGACCAGGTAGAAGAGCACCATCCCGACCCCCGAGGCCGAGATCGCGGCGAGGCCCATCAGCATGTAGCCGATGTGGGCGACGCCCGAGTACGCGAGCATGCGCTTCACGTTGGTCTGCGGGATCGCCATGAGGTTCCCGGCCACGATGGTGAGGCCGGCCATGGCCGAGACCAGGGGGACCCACACGAGCGCGGTGCCGGAAGCGCCTTCGAGGTAGAGGCGGAAGATCACGATGAAGCCCGCGGCCTTGGGGGCCACCGAGAGCCAGGCCACGAACGGCGTGGTCGCGGCCTCGTAGGTGTCGGGCACCCACATGTGGAACGGAACCGCGGCGATCTTGAAGCCGAGGCCGGCGAGGGCGAGGACGAGGCCGAGCTTCGCCATCAGGTTCCCGGTGGCCACCGCGACCGCGATCACGCTCATGTCGGTGGAGCCGGTGCCGCCGAACAGGAAGGAGAAGCCGTAGAGCAGGACGGCCGAGGAGACCGAGCCCACCAGGAAGAACTTCAAGGCACCCTCCCCCGCCGTGGCTTCGCTCTTCTGGAAGCCGGTGAGGAAATAGAGCGGGATCGACATCAGCTCGAAGGCCACGAAGAGCAGAATCAGGTCGCGCGACGACGCGAGGATGAGCATGCCGAGGAGCGAGGACAGGAGCGCGAAGTGGTACTCGGCGCCGCGCCGGGCGAAGCGCGCGCCCGGCAGGGCCAGGCTCGCGAGAACGCTGATCGCGGCGGAGACGAGGAACAATCGCTTGGCGAAGAGCGCCAGGGCATCCACCACGTAGCTGCCGCCGAAGAGCGTGCCGCCCGGAGTCGCCGCGAAGGCGACGGCCACGAGGGCCAGGAGTCCGATCAGCGCGACCCAGCCCGCGCGGCGGTCCGGCGTCGCCGGGCGGAAGATCCCCGTCAGCAGGACCACGAGCATCAAGGCGCCCAGGCCGATCTCGAGGGTCATGGGACCGAGGACGTTCATCGCATCACGCCCATGTGGTTGAGGAGGGCCACGGTGGCGGTGTCGATCGGCCCGACCATGATCATCGGGAAGACGCCGAAGAGCACGAGGATGCAGACCAGGAACACGAGGGCCACCCACTCCGTGCCTTGCGCGTCAGGCAGGTTCTGGAAGTGGGGATCCTCGCTCTTCGGGCCGAAGAAGATCTGCTTGGCCACCCGGAGGACGTAGATCGCGGTGAGGAAGGCGCCGGCCACACCCGGGAACAGCCACCAGGAGTGCGCCGACTGCCAGGCTCCGAGGAAGGCGAGGAACTCGGCCACGAAGCCCGCGGTGCCGGGGAGACCGAGGGAGGAGAAGCCGCCCACCACGAAGGCGGTGGCGATGCCGGGCATCATGGTGGCGAAGCCGCCCATCTTGAAGATCTCGCGCGAGTGCGCCTTCTCGTAGACGAGGCCGACGAGGGCGAAGAAGAGGCCGGTCATGATGCCGTGCGCGACCATCTGGAAGACCGAGCCGTTGATGCCCTGCTCGGTGAGGGTGGCCATGCCGAGCATGACGATGCCCATGTGCGAGACCGACGAGTACGCGACCACGTACTTGAGGTCCTTCTGCGACATGGCGGAGAACGCGCCGTAGACGATGTTGATGCAGGCGATGCTGCCCACGAGCCACGCCCACTGCAACGCGCCGTCGGGGGTGAGACCGAAGCCCAGGCGGAGGACGCCGTACGCGCCGAGCTTCATGAGGACGCCGGCGTGCAGCATCGACACCGCGGTGGGGGCCGAGGCATGGCCGTCTGGCGACCAGGTGTGGAGCGGGAAGATGCCGGCAAGGACACCGAAGCCGATGTAGAAGAAGAGGAACACCCAGCTCTGAAGTGCTGGATCGAACTTCACCTGCTGCAGGTCGAGGAGCGAGAACGAGGTGGAGCCGGCGGCGGTGTAGAGGGCGAGAATGCCGACCAGGATGAACGCGGACCCCAGAAGCAGGTACAGGGTCAGCTTCATGGCCGCGTATTCCTTGGTGCCGACGCCCGTGCGCTTGAAGGCCCAGCCGAAGACACCCTGGGGCAGCACTTCCCCGCTCGATCCCCAGATGGCGATGAGCAGGTACATGGGCAGCACCGCGATCTCGTAGAAGAGGAAGAGAACGAAGAGATCGAGGGACACGAACACGCCGAAGACGCCGGTGACGAGGAGGAGAAGCAGGGCGTAGAACTCCTGGCCGCGCGTCTTCACCGTCCACGACGCGAACGATCCGGCAAAAAGGATGATCGCGGTGAGCAGCACGAGGACGAGGCCCCATCCGTCCACCGCCAGCAGGTAGTGAATTCCCACCGACGGCACCAGGGGGAACGACTCATGGAACTGGAAGCCGTTCTTCGCGTGGTCGTAGGCGAAGTAGAGCCAGGTCGAACCGGCGAGGGTGATGCTGCTGCCGATGGTGCCCACGAGCCGGACCAGCAGCGGGCGATGGCGTGCGAACGCCATGATGATGAGCGCGGAGATGAACGGCGTCCAGGTGATGAGGGAGAGGATGGGGAATTCCATCTAGAAGCCCCCTCCCATCCACAGCATCAGGACCACGAGGCCCGCGGCGAGCGCGAAGATGTAGTCGCCCACCCGGCCGGTCTGGAAGCGCCGCAGCGCGTCGCCGCCATCCAGGGTCCAGGCGCTGATCACGTTCAAGACCCCGTCCACGATGTAGCGGTCGGTCCAGCCGATGATCCGGGCGAAGCCGAGCAGGACGCCGCGGTAAATGCCCTCGAAGAGGTCGTCGATCCAGAACTTCGCGAGGGCGGCCCTGCGGATGGGGCCGAAGGCTGCGGCCAGCGAATCGGCGCTGATGGTCTGGCGCTGGTAGGTGAGCCAGGCCATGAGGATGCCGGCGAGGGCCACCGTGACCGCGGCCGGAGTCAGCCAGCCGGGAAGGGTGAACTCGCTCTCGGGATGGTGCAGGGTGAAGGTGCCGCCGATGGCGAGGGCGGAAAGGGCGAGGACCCAGAGCGGAGCGCCCATGCTGAAGCCGGGATCGCCGCCCGTCGCGTGCGCGTGCTGGTCCGCGTGAGCGTGAGCGTGGGCAGGCTTCGCGGGGCCGAAGAACACCACGAACACCACCCGGAACATGTAGAACGCGGTCAGGAACGCCGCGGTCAGGAGCATCAGGAACGGGCCCATGAAGCCGCCGGCCAGGGTCGCGCCGAGCACTTCCTCCTTCGAGGCGAAGCCCGCGAAGAGGGGGACGCCCGCGAGAGACAGGGTGCCGATGATGAAGACGATCGCCACCTGCGGCATCCTCTTGAAGAGGCCGCCCATGTCCTTCATCTCGTTGCTGTGGACGGCGTGGATCACCGCGCCCGCGCCCAGGAAGAGCAGGGCCTTGAACACGCCGTGGGTCAGCAGGTGCAGGAAACCGGCGCTCGCGAAACCCGCGCCGATCGCGGTCATCATGTAGCCGAGCTGCGAGACCGTGGAGTACGCGAGGACGCGCTTGATGTCGGTCTGCACGCAGGCCAGGATCGCGGCCATCAAGGCGGTGATGCCTCCGATCCAGGCGACCAGGGCGAGGACCTCCGGGGTCTGGTGGAACAGGAAGTCGGTACGGACGAGCAGGTAGACGCCCGCGGTCACCATGGTGGCCGCGTGGATCAGGGCGGAGACCGGGGTGGGGCCTTCCATCGCGTCGGGCAGCCACACGTGCAGCGGGAACTGGGCCGACTTCCCCATCGCGCCAAGGTAGAGGCAGAACGTGATGATGCCGAGGCCGGCGGCCGCGACCGTGCCGCCCTCGACGAGGTGGCGCAGTTCGACGAGATCCCAGGTGCCGGTCAGGCGATAGAGAAGCACGATGCCGATGAGGAGGCCGACATCGCCCGCCTTGGTGGTCCAGAAGGCCTTGAGCGCGGCGCGCGCGGCCTCGGGCTTGCGGTACCAGAAGCCGATGAGCAGGTACGAGCACACGCCCACGAGTTCCCAGCAGATGAAGAGCTGCAGCAGGTTCGGAGCGATGACCACGCCCATCATCGAGAACACGAAGAGCGACTGGTACGCGTAGTACCGCCCGAGCGACCCCTTCGGCTCGCTGTGGAGGTACTCGAGGGAGTAGATCTGCACCAGCGCCGCGACCAGGGTGACGAGGATGAGCATCAGGGTCGACTGATGGTCGATGAGCACGCCCATGGTGGCGAGGGGGCCCTTTTCGGCGGGGAGCCAGTCCCACACCGCGCGGAGCGGCTCGACCGCGCCGCCCGAAAGCTGCCAGTTGCGGATGGCGGCGCCGAGCGAGGTGAGCGCGGCCGCGATCGACACGAACGCGGCCGGACGTCCGGACCGGCGCAGGCCCGGCACCGCGGCGAGGAGGAGGAACGACGCCACCGGCGCCAGGAGCGCCAGGAGGATCAAAGCGATGGGATCGTTCATCATCCTTTGAGCCAGTCGATCTGGTCGGCGATCGCGGTCCTTCGCATGCGGAAGAGCAGGATGACGAGGGAGAGGCCGATGGCCACTTCCGCGACGGTGATGCAGATCGCGAAGAGGGAGAACACCATGCCGACCTCGGTGCCGTGGAAGCGGCTGAAGGCCACGAGGTTGATGTTCACCGCGTTCAGCATGAGCTCCACGCCGAGGAGGATGCCGACCGTGTTCCTGCGCGTGATCACGCCGAAGAGGCCGATCGAGAAGAGGATGGCGGAGAGAGTGAGGTAAGCGGAGAGAGGCATCGCTCTATTCCTCGGGCCGCGCGAAGTAGCTCGCGGCGATGAGGCCGGCGAGGAGGAGCACGCCCAGGAGTTCGAAGGGCAGGACGAACTTCGTGAGCAGGGACATGCCGATGGCGGCGGTAGCGTCGCCTGTCATCTCCGGCCGCGGCTTGTCGAGACCGGCGCGCTGGATGATGCTCGCGAGCATTCCGAACAGGCCGGCGGCCACGATGATCCCGCCCGCGAGCCGGGTGGAGGTGTGCGAGATCTTCTCTCCCACCAGCTTCTCCGTTACCACGATCGCGAAGACCACCACGGTGATGACGCCGCCCGCGTAGAGCAGGACCTGCACCGCGGCCAGGAACTCGGCGTCGAGAAGGAGGAAGACCCCGGCGGTGCTGATGAGGCCGAGAGCCAGCCACAAGACGGAGTGGAAGAGGTTCTTCGTGAGCACGACGCCAAGCGCGGAGCCCACGAGGGTGATCGCGAGGACCCAGAAGCCGACGACTTCGGGGGTCATGCCTTCTCTCCCTCGGGCCTGGCCGCGGGCGCGGGCGCGGTGGCGGCTTCAGCCGCGGGCTTCGCGGCAGGGGCGGCTTCGGCGGGCTTCTTCGGGGGCGCGGGCGGCGCCTGCATGTCGCGCAGCCGGTTCCCCGTGCCCCACGACTGCTGGTGCTGCAGGCCGATCGCGTGCAGCCGGTCCTTGTCCATGAGCAGCTCGCGGCGGTCGGTGGTGGCCATGTCGAAGGACTTGGTCATGACGATGGCGTCGGTCGGGCAGACCTGCACGCACAGTTCGCAGAATTCGCACGCGTACAGCTCGAGGCTGAAGCTCTTCGCGTAGTTGCGGCCCTGGCCCTTGAGCATCTCCACCTTGATGACCGCGGGCGGGCAGATGAACTCGCACAGCCGGCAGCCGATGCAATTTTCCGCCCCCGTGGCCGGGTCGTAGGTGAGGGCCAGCAGGCCGCGATAGCGGTCGGGATAGGTCCGCGGCCTTTCCGGGTAATGCACGGTGATGGGCTTGCGGAAGAGATTGATGGCGGTGATGCGCATGGCGCGGATGACCGCGGACGCGAGCGCCACCGTCTCTTTGAAGAAGCCGCGGGAGACGGGGTTAGACAACGGGCCCCCTCACCACGATCACGATCGCGGTCAGGATCACGAGGGCGAGGGTCAGCGGAAGCATCAGCTTCCACGACACCGCGAGGATCTGGTCGACCTTGATGCGCAGGAAGCTCCACCGCACCCAGGTGAAGAGCAGGAACATCAGCATGGCCTTGACGAAGAGCCAGAACGGACCGAGCCAGATGGGGCCCGGGCCCGCCCACGCGCCGAGGAAGAGGCTGGCGCCGAGGAAGGACGTGCCGAGCACGTGCGCGTACTCGCCGAGCTGGATGAAGCCGAACTTCATGCCGGAGTACTCGACCCGGAAGCCGGCGACGAGTTCCGATTCGGCCTCGAGGATGTCGAAGGGCGTCCGGTTCTCGGCCGCGACTCCCGCGATCATGAAGGCGAGGAAACCGAGCTGGCCGAGGACGGGATAGAAGATGAACCAGAAGCCGCCCTCCTGCGCCT
>DAORUA010000050.1:0-15549 GCA_035432945.1 Vicinamibacteria bacterium
CTAGCGCGACCGCGTTCGCGACACCGCGTCCGTCCATCCTGCGTAGAGCGACTCGCGTTTCGCCGCATCCATGCTCGGGGTGAATGTGCGGTCGAGCGCCCACAGCTTCTGGATATCGTCCTGATCGGCCCACACGCCGGTGGCGAGACCCGCGAGGTATGCGGCGCCGAGCGCGGTGGTTTCCGCGACCACGGGGCGGAGCACGCGGGCGCCGAGGATGTCCGCCTGGAACTGGAGCAAAGCGCCGTTTCGCGTGGCCCCTCCGTCCACGCGAATGGTCTCGAGGGAAAGGCCCGAGTCCTTGCGCATGGCCTCGATGACATCGCGCGACTGATAGGCGATCGAATCGACGGCCGCGCGGGCGATGTGAGCCCGGGTGGTGCCGCGGGTGAGACCGAAGATGGCGCCGCGGGCGCTCGAATCCCAGTAGGGAGCGCCGAGGCCGACGAACGCCGGCACCATGTAGACCCCGCCGCTGTCCTCGACGCTGCCCGCGAGGGTCTCGACCTCGCCCGAGGTTGCGATGATCTGCAGGGAATCGCGGAGCCACTGCACCACCGCGCCCGCGATGAAGACCGAGCCCTCGAGGCCATAGGTCGTCTTGCCGCCCACGCGCCAGCCGACGGTGGTGAGGAGGCCGTTGCCGGACGCCTTAGGGGTGCTGCCGGTGTTCATGAGAAGGAAACAGCCGGTCCCATACGTGTTCTTCGTGTCGCCGGGCTTGAAGCAGCACTGACCGAAAGTGGCCGCCTGCTGGTCGCCCGCGATCCCCGCGATGGGAATGCGCGAGCCGAAGAGGGCCTCGTCGGTCTCGCCTACGATGCCGCTCGAGTCCACGATCTTCGGCAGCATGGTCCGGGGCACACCCATGATCTTCAGCAGCTCGTCGTCCCACTCGAGGGTCTCGAGATCCATGAGCAGGGTGCGCGATGCGTTGGAGACGTCGGTGACATGGACGCGGCCGCCGGTGAGGCGCCAGATGAGGAACGAATCGACGGTGCCGAAGAGAATGTCGCCCTTGAGCGCGCGCGCCCGGAGCCCGTCCACGGTGGCGAGAAGGTGGGCGATCTTGGTCCCCGAGAAATAGGCGTCCATCACCAGGCCGGTCTTGCGCCGGAACAACGGCTCGTGACCCTCCGCCTTCAGCCGCTCGCACACGTAGGCGCTGACCCGGCTCTGCCACACGATGGCGTTCGCCACCGGTTTTCCGGTGACCCGGTCCCACAAAACCGTGGTCTCACGCTGGTTGGTGATGCCGATGGCGGAGATCTTGGGAACGTTGGCCCGGGTGATGGCCTCGCGCGCGGTCTGGAGCTGGGTGCTCCAGATCGCCTCGGGGTCGTGCTCCACGTCGCCCGGCCGGGGATAGATCTGCTCGAACTCGATCTGCGACGTCGAAAGGGGCAGGCCTTCGCGCCCGAAGACGATGGCGCGCGAAGAGGTCGTGCCCTGGTCGAGGGCGAGAACCGCGGGTTTCGACATGTCTTCTTGTCTCCTCGACGAGGTTTTGCTGAGGGTTTTCAGATCTCGACCCGGGCGTCCGGATCGAGGGCCAGGATGGCGGCCTTCATCTCCTGGCTCACCGGCTTCGACCGCATGAGGCTGTACTCGTAGCAGACCACAACCGTCTTCGCCTGCGCCACCAGGCGGGCGTCCGCCTTCGACGCGACCACGTACTCGAACACGATCGACGACCGCTTGATCAGCGAGGTCCGCACGAAGACGTCGAGCTTCTCCCCGTAGCTCACCGGCGACTTGTAGTCGATCTCGGTGCGGGCGAGGATCATGTCGATGAGCACGCCCGACATGATCCCGGGCCCGGGCTCGTGAGTGGCCCCGCCCGGGGTGGGCAGTCCCGCGTGGGTCTTCTGGCCGGTGACGTGGATCCAGTAGGCGATGCGCGCGGTCTCGATCCACTTCAGGTACACCACGTTGTTGACGTGGCCCATGGCGTCGAGATCGCCGAACACCGCCTCGGCGTCGTGGGAGAAACGGAAGCCCTTCACAGGATCTTCTTGCCGAGGAGCGAGCACAGGAGCTCGACTCCGAGCTTCGCGGTCTGATTGGCGCGATCGAGAACCGGGTTCACTTCCACGAGTTCCACCGAACACACCCGCTCGGTGTCCGCGAGCATCTCGAGGGCGAGGTGCATTTCCCGATAGCCGATGCCGCCGGGGCTCGGGGTGCCCACGCCCGGAGCCTCCTCGGGGTCCACCGCGTCGAGGTCGATGCTGACGTGGATCCCGGCGGTGCCGTTCAAGGCCCGCACGATGGCGGCTTCCATCACCGAGCGCATGCCGCGCTCGTCGATGTGCCGCATGGTGAAAGCGCCGATGCCGACCCGGGCGACGTTCGCGCGTTCCTTGAGGTCCACCGAACGCAGGCCGATGATGGCGGCCCGTTCGCCGTCGATCATGGGGCCCTTCGCGTCGTAGATCGAGAGCAGGTCCTTCGCTCCCAGGCCGAGGCAGACCGCCATGGGCATGCCGTGGATGTTGCCGGTGGGCGAGGTGTGCTCGGTGTTGGCGTCGGCGTGAGCGTCGAACCAGACGAGACCCGGCTTCTCCTTCTTCCTCCGGAAATGCCGGGCCACCCCCGCGATGGTGCCCATGGCAATGGAGTGGTCCCCGCCCAGGACCACGGGGATGACCCCCTCGTCCATGGTGCGCGTGACCACGTTGCGCAGGGTGATGCAGGTGGCGCGGATTTCCTTCAGGTACTTGAGTTGCGGGTTCCCGGGATCGCGGGTCTCGGCCACGTGGGCCTCGATGTCACCGAAGTCCTCCACCGTGATCCCGAGGTGCCGCACCGCCTGGTGGATTCCCGCCACCCGGAAAGCGGAGGGTCCCATGTCGACCCCGCGGTGGCCGGCCCCGAGGTCGAGCGGCGCGCCGATGATGCGGATCTTCCTCTTCCCTCTGGCTGCGGTCACGATGCGGCTCCTTCCGATTTGCGCTGGTCCTGAAGCAGGCGGGTCATCTCGTCGCGGGGCAGGGGCCGGCCGAGCAGGTGGCCCTGCAGCAGGTCGCAGCCGTGGGATTCGAGAAAGTGCTTCTGGAACTCGGTTTCGACGCCTTCGCCCACCACTTCCAGGCTGAGCTGGTGGGCGAGCGCGATGGTGGCGGAGGCGATGGCCTCGTCCACCCGGTCGGACCCCACGTCCTGCACGAAGGTGCGGTCGATCTTGATCCGGCTGATGGGGAGGCGGCGGAGGAGATCGAGGGAGGCGTAGCCGGTGCCGAAATCGTCGAGGCTGATGGCGACGCCCATGGCCACGAGTTCGCGCAGGGCCTCCAGGGTGCGCTCCTGCCCCTGGAGCGCCGACGACTCGGTGATCTCGAGTTCCAGCGCCCCGGCGTCGAGGCTGGCCAGGCGCAGGGCGTTCGACACGATGGTCACGATGTTCGGTTCGCGAATCTGGGCGGCGGAGATGTTGACGGAGATCCGCAGGGGGGAACCCAGGGCCGCGCGCATGAGCGCGATGTCGCGGCAGGCGGTCTGAAGGACGAAAAGACCCAGCGGCTGAATGAGCCCGGTGGCCTCGGCCACGGGGATGAAATCATCGGGCTCGCGCACCGTGCCGTCGGGTCTTCGCCAGCGGATCAGGGCCTCGAGGCCGCACAGTTCGCCGGTGATGGCCCGCACGATCGGCTGGTAGAAGAGAACGAACTCGCCGTGGGCGAGGCCCTCGTGGAGCTCGTTCTCGAGCTCGAGCAGCCGGATAGCCGCGCGGTTCATGGTCGCGTCGAAGAGCTGGAGCCGGTCCCGGCCCGCATCCTTGGCCCGGTACATCGCGGTGTCGGAGCTCTTGAGCAGGGTCTGGACGTCCTCGCCGTCCTGGGGGCCGATGGCGAGGCCGAGGCTCGCGCTCACCCGCAGTTCGCGTCCGGCCACCAGGAAGGGCTGGCGCATGGCCTCCAGGAGTTTCCTCGCCACCCGGACCGTCTCGTCGGACTTGAGGCCGGGGAGGAGGATGGCGAACTCGTCGCCCCCGAGTCGCGCCACCGTGTCCGACCCGCGCAGGACCTCGCGCAGGCGGTCGGCGCTCCGCTTGATGAGTTCGTCGCCCGCGTCGTGCCCGAGGGAGTCGTTCACGTTCTTGAAGCGGTCCACGTCGAGGAGGATCACTCCCACCTGTCCGGACTCGCGGCGGGCCAGGCTCAAGGCCGCCTCCGCGCGGTCGATGAAGAGCGCTCGGTTGGGGAGATCGGTCAGGGTGTCGTGGAAGGCCACGTGGCGGGTGTGGTCCTCCGCTTCCTTGCGCTTGGTGATGTCGTAGGCAGTGGTGAGGATGGCCGGCTGCCCGTCGAGTTCGATGGGGGAGCCCGTGACCTCGAACCATCGCACCCGGTCCTCGCGGTCGATCATGCGCACGTCGTAGTGCCCCTCCACGGTCTCGCGCCTTGACCTCGCCCGCCCGCGGGACTTCACGATCTCGACGTCTTCTTGATGAACCCGCTCCCAGAACGGACGCCCGAGCATGTCCCCGAAGACATCGAGGGCCCAGCGATTGGCGAAGACGATCTCATCGCCCCGGTAGATGAGGAGGGCGCACGCGGCGCCCTCGGCGAAGGCCCGGAACCGCATCTCGCTCTCGCGCAGGGACCGCTCCGCCAGCTTCCGGACGGTGGCGTCGCGGAAGCTCCACACCCGGCCCTGGATGTCGCGCTTCGGGCCGAGCGGCCGCGAGACCCGCTCGAAGATCCGGCCGTCCTTGAGATTGATGGTCTCGAAGCTCTCCTCCTCCGGGTGGGCGTACAACTCGCGGATCCGGCCGAGGAAGGCGTCCGCGTCCACCACCTGGTCCAGCACGGCCGCGATGGCCGCATCGTCGTGCCGGCCTTCCATCACCCCGAGCGGCAGGCTCCACATCGACACGAACATGTCGTTCCAGGCCAGGATCTTGCCCCCCCGATCGATCACGAGCAGGCCGTCGGCGGTGGAGTTGAGGATCGAGGAGAGGAGGCCGGTCGGCGCTCCCGGGGCATGGTCGCGATTGTCGAGACCAAGCTCCGCGCGCGTGGGGATGGGGCCGCTCGGGCCCTTCCAGACCGGCGGTCGTGATCTATCAGGCACGGTTCGGCGCAATCGAGGGCATGAGGACTCCCGGGGAGTGGGAAAGCAACCTAATCTACCCCCGAATGGATTCGCGGCGGGTGACAGAAGGGCGCGTGCGCCGAGGCGTCCGATCGCTCGGCGCGCGGCTGGCCACGGCACTCACCCTGACCGCCCTGATCGCGGTCTCGTCGTTTTCGGCTTCGCTTCCGCCGCGGTACCGGTTCAAGAGCCTCCAGTCGGGTCGGGTCAAGGTCCATTTCCACGCCGAGGTGGAGGCTCCGGCCCGGCGGACCATGGCCCTGGTCCTCGAGATCCTGCCCCGGCTGGAGGCGCGCTACCAGGTGCGGGTTCCGAGCCTCGACGTGGTCGTGCACGACGCGAACGACTCCCCGAACGGGCTCGCGACCTCCTTCCCCTACCCGTTCGTCGAGATCCGGACGGCATCGTTCGACGGCGCGGAGTCCGGTCCCACGGAGTCGTGGCTGCGCATGGTGGTGACCCACGAATTGACCCACATCGTCCACATCGAGCAGGCGGGAGGCATCTATGGCCTGGGCCGTCGTGTCTTCGGGCGGGCGCCTTTCCTCTTCCCGGACGCCCTCCAGCCCGCCTTCTTCATCGAGGGTCTCGCGGTGCGCGAAGAGACGAAGGGAACCGCCTTTGGCCGCGGGCGCCACACCTTCACGAAGATGCTGGTGGACGAGGCGGCGCGCGGCGGTTCGCTCGCGAATGTCGATCAGGCGACCCTTGGCCTCGACCTCTGGCCGCTCGGGAACGCGCCCTATCTCTTTGGCGAGGAGTTCCTGAAGTACGTCGAGCGGCGCCACGGGGAGGAGTCGACCCGGGACCTGGCCCTCGCCCACGGGCGTTCGTTCCATCCCTTCCTCGACGAGCGCACGTTCAAGGACGTGGTCAAGCAGGGCCTGACCCCGCTCTGGCGCGAGTTCGCGGCGAAGCGCGCGCTCGAACTGCGTCCCCTTCCCCCGCCCACCCCGCTGACCACGCGCGGCGTCCTTCAGACCTCGCCGCGGCTCTCGCCCGATGGCGCGACCCTCGCCTACACCAGCCGCGTGCTCCAGCGCCTCGGTGAAATCCGGCTCATGGACAAGGACGGGTCGCGGGACCGGCGCCTCGTCGCGCGCACATCCGGTTCGAGCCTTTCCTGGTCGCCCGACGGGAAGTTCATCGTGTTCGACGAGACGAACCAGGTGAGGAAGTTCGAATCGCGTTCGGATCTGCACCGGGTGGAGGTGGCGAGCGGCCGCCGCAGGCGGCTCACCAGGGGACTGCGCGCGAGCGATCCCGATGTCGGGCCCGCCGGGATCGCGGGATCTCCCATCGTCTTCGTGCAGCGCTTCGCGGATCGGTCGGAGTTGTCCATGCGGACCGAGGCGGGGGCGGTGCGCACGCTCACGGCCTCCGCGCCGGGCACGGAGTGGTCTCACCCGCGGTTCTCGCCCCGGGGCGACGCGGTCGTCGCCGCGCGAATGCAGGCGGGCTTTCTCGACCTCGTCCTCGTCGATGCCTCGACCGGCGCCCTTCGGGAGCTGACCCGCGACCGCGCGATGGACGTCGAGCCGGCCTGGGTGGACGATCGCGTCATCGTGTTCCGCTCGGATCGGGAGGCGGAGTCGTTCCGGCTTTTCCTCGTCGACCGCGACGGCTCGGGCCTGCGCCGGGTCGAGAACTCGCCGGACAACGCCTTCGTTCCCGAGGTTCACCTTCCCACGAAGACGGTCTTCTACGCGCGCTACTCGTCCCGGGGATACGACCTGGCGCGGGCCCCGTTCGCGGAGGGCTCCGCGCCGGATCCCTGGATCGACGCCTTTCCCCCTGCGGCGGAGGAGCCGCCTCCGTTCGGGGGAGAGGCGGAGGCCTACAAGCCCCTGCCGGCCCTTCGCCCGCGGTTCGTGTCGCCCTACGTCGAGGTGGTCTCGGACGAGTGGCGGGTCGGTCTCCTGACCGCTTCCGTGGATCCGTTGCTGCGCACCACCTGGGGCGTCACCGGAACCTGGGGAACCACCGTTCACAAGCCGAACCTCCTCGCGTATCTCCGTTACGACCGCTTCAAGCCCACGTTCACGTTCCTCGCCCGCGCGGAGTCTTCGCCCTCGGCGCTCGGGCCCAGGGACCTCAGGGAGGCGCAGGTCTCCGCCGATTTCCCGCTCGAGCGATCGGTGCTTCGGTCGCAGACCTTGAATCTCACGGTCAGGCGCCGCCGTGAAGACGCCGCTCCGGTCGCGGTGGACCAGGGCGTTCTCGCCCTTGGCTGGCAGCTCGATTCGACCCGGAGCTATCCCCTGTCGATCTCGCCCCAGGACGGCTTCCGGCTGCGCGCGGCGGTGACCCACGAACTCCAGGCGCTGGGCAGCGATTTCGACTTCGGGAAAGCCATCCTCGACCTCAGGGCCTACACCCGGATCGGCCGCACCGTGGTGGTCTCGCGACTCGGCGGTGGCTGGACCTTCGGGTCGCATGCGCCCCGGACCGCCTTCGCGGTGGGGGGGCTCGCGAGCCCCGCGCTACTCGACCCCGTGGGCGACCAGCCGGCGGTCCTTCGCGGCTACGACGATCCGGGCCTGAACCCGACGCGGTACGGCAGGAATCTCCTGTTTGGAAACCTCGACTGGCGGATTCCTCTCGGCCACCCGCAGCGCGGGATCCGCGCCCTTCCTTTCTTCCTCCAGCACCTTCACCTCACCGCGTCGCTCGACGCCGCCGTGGTTTCGCAGGGGACGCTCGATCTCGGCTCGGCCCGGGTGGGAGCGTCGCTCGGCCTCGGAGCGGATCTGTTCGTCGGCCACCGCATCCCGGTGACCCTGCAGGGCGGCGTGGGACGGGGACTCACCCGCGACGGGAGCACGGTGGGCTGGTTCTCGATCGGTTTCCCGTTCTAGCGCTAGAGTGGCGCCATCCGAATGAGACCGATGCGAAGGCGCCACGCGCGCGACGAGCCCGAGGATCCGCACAAGCCGAAGAAGAGCAAAGTTGAGCGCCTGAAGGAGGTCCTGCCTCTCGCCTGGACGGTGGTGCGGCCGCGCCTGCCCGCTCTCGGGCTCGGCCTGCTCCTGATCCTCATCTCCAGGTCCGCCGGCCTCGTGCTTCCCGCCACCGCCCGCGTCTTCATCGACGAGGTGGTGACGGGGTTGAAGCCCGAGAAAATGCGCCTGGTCTTCATCGCGGTGGTCGCGGCCGCCGTCGTGCAGGCGGTGTGCTCGTACTTCCTTTTCAAGGTCCTCACCGTCCGCACCATCGAACTCGTGGCCGACCTGCGCACCCGCGGCATCGCCCACCTGATCCGGCTGGCCGTTCCCTTCTTCGACAAGAACCGCACGGGCGCGCTATTGCCGCGCGTCCTTCACGACATCGAGGCCCTGCGGATCCTCATCGGGTCGGGCTTCATCGACTTCGCGGGCGGCGTGTTCTTCGCGGCTCTTTCCGCGGTGTACATGTGGACCATTTCACCCCGGCTCACCGTCGTCGCCCTCTCCGCCCTGCTCGCCTTCGTGGCCCTTCTGGTGTGGGCGTTCTGGGGCGTCGCGGGGGTCTACGGCGAACGGGCGAAGCTTCTTTCCGAGACCTCCGGCCGGTTGAGCGAGGCGCTCTCCGGGATCCGGGTGATCAAGGCGTACCGGGCCGAGGAGCGGGAGAGCGCGGCCATGGCCAACGCGATCGCGGCCATGCGCGACAACGCCATCGAGATGGCGTCCAACAACCGGATCTTCTCCTTCTGGAGCACGACCCTCGTGGGCGCCCTGGGCCTGGGGCTCATGGCCATGGCCCTCTCCGAGATCCGCGAGGGCCGCCTCACTCTGGGCGGTCTCACCACCTTCTCGCTCCTCCTCGGCTTCCTGAACGGGCCGGTCTACATGGTGGTGGCGCTCGCCGGGCAGTTCGCGGAGGCCCTGGTGTCGATCGAACGACTTCAGGCCATCCTTTCCGAGCCGGGCGAAGTGGTGACCGCGAAGGGCGAGCCGTCGACCTCGCCGCTCAAGCCCGGGGACGTGAAGGGGCGCGTGGTCTTCGAGGACGTTTCGTTCGAGTATCGGCCCGGCGAGCCCGTGCTCAGGAACGTCAGCCTGGTAGCGCCTCCGGGAACCGCGACGGCACTCGTGGGACCGTCGGGAGCGGGGAAGTCGACGATCATGGGACTGCTCGCCGCGTTCTACCGGCCCCAGGCGGGCCGGGTGCTGCTCGACGGGCACGACATCGCCTCGCTCCCCCTTTCCGACTACCGGGCCAACCTCGGGGTGGTCTTCCAGGACACCTTCCTCTTCGACGCCACCCTGCGCGAGAACGTGCTCTTCGCCCGCCCGGACGCCACCGAGGACGAGTTCAAGCAGGCCTGCCTCTCCGCCCACGTGGAGGAGTTCGCGTCGCGCTTCAATCACGGATACGACACCATCGTGGGCGAGCGCGGAGTCATGCTCTCGGGCGGCCAGAAGCAGCGGGTGGCCATCGCCCGCGCCTTCCTCGCGAATCCCCGGATCCTGCTGCTCGACGAGGCGACCTCGAACCTCGACAGCGAGTCGGAAGCGCTCATTCAAAAGGGCCTCGAATCGCTCCTGCCCGGCCGCACCACCTTCGTGATCGCGCACCGTCTCTCCACCGTGCGGTCGTGCCACCAGATCCTGGTCCTGGACCACGGCGAAGTGATCGAGCGAGGCACCTACGCCGATCTGCTCCGCCTCGGCGGCCGCTACGCCGCGATGCTGGAGCAGCAGACCACGACCCCTGCGCCGCTCAGCGCGCGGGAGTGATGATCTGAGTCCGGACCTCGCGGTTGCGGCGGTCGAGGATGAAGGCCACGGCCACCGCGGTCACGAGGATGACGATCAGGGGGAAGGCCCACCGTTTCACCATGCGCGAGAAGGTCAGGCTCTCCCCCAGCGGATCCCTCGAGTGGGACCGGTGATGGCGGTGCTTTCTGGCCGGGGTGGCGGGCCCCATGAAGCGCGCCCCGCAGTGGCTGCACCTCCAGAAGCCCACTTTTCCGTCGGGGTTCTTGTCCTTGTCCATCGGGTACGAGCTGCCCGATGGCCGGACCTGCTGCGAACCGCACTCGGCGCAGGCGACCACGCCGCCCGGCGCCGCAACCGCACCACGTCTTCCTGGCTCGCCCACATCGCCCCCCTTACCTCAGAGTGAAAGCCCCGCCGGGGCGGTCTGACGGGCCCCTTCATCCTTGTGTCTTTCTTCACCGAGAGCCGCGTCGAGGAAGCAGCGATGCGCGTCCCGGTGCCCCTCCTCCATCCAGTCCAGAAGCGAGGTCGCCACTTCGTTCGAAGGGTCGACCGCGCCGTCGAGGTCGAGCGGCCGAAGCAACGATCGCCGCGGCCGGACCACGTGGATGGTCACGGACCGGAAGCGCCTCCCGGTCACGGGGTCCTGCCACTCGCGTTCGCCCGTGCTCTTCTGGTGTCCCACCGTCTCCACGATGCGGTTGAGCCGCTCGGCCTGCCGGAGGTCGCTCTCGATCGCGTTCCGCTCCTGGAGGGCCACGAAGGCGGCGGCCAGGGCCTTGAGACCGCGCCGTTCCGCTAGAGGGCCGGGGTCCTTGGCGGTGGCGGTGACGAACACGATCTGGTCCGCTCCGAGGGCAATGGCCTCGGAGAGGCCGGCCCCGGAGATGGCGGACGCCTCGGCGATGCGGTGGACCTCGCCTCCGAACGCGCCCAGCTTCGGAAGGCGGACCCGTCGCGGAGAGGCGAGCGGGGTCGCGGTGAACGCGGTGGCCACCACGTCGTAGAGAAGAGGAGCCACCGCGGCGTCCTTGAGGTCGAGGAGATCATCCCCCTCCACCCCGCGGGAAACCGTCTTGCGATCATCGGAAACGAGCTTCAGCACCAGGGGCTTCCTCGCATCCAGGTTCGCGGCGCGCAGGACGAGGCCGCGGAACCCCGGCTGGCCGGTATTCTCCGCGATCAGCCCCGCGTACTGCCGCCCGACTTCGGAGGGTTCGGGCGCCTTCTCGTTGAGGGCCGGTCCGCGGGCCACTTCCCACAGGCGCCGGGCGAGTTCGTTTTCGATGCCGGAAAGGTCGAACGCGCTTTCCAGGGCCTCGCCGAACCGGCGCTTCGACCCCTTCAGGATGGAGGCGCCCCGGAACAGGAGGAAGAGGAAGCCGAGGAAGGTGGGGGCGGCGAGGGCGAAGACGAAGAAGAGGCGCAGGCCGGGGGCGAGGGTGGCGAGGGTCCTCGACAGGTCGGCCATGAAGCCCGGCCGCGCGAAGTCCACGGCCAGGAACGCGGGAAGCAGGAGGCCGAGGAGCAGGGCGAGGAATGCGGGAACGAGAAAGGCCGAGAGGGCCACGAGGCCGAGAGAGCGAAGGAAACGGAAACCCGAGCGCAGCCTGAAGACCCGGCGCGCGGAGATCTCTTTCCAGAGTCCCTTGTCTCCGTACAGGACCGAGCCCGAAGCGGCCGCGCCGAACGCGGCGGCGAGGACCCCGACGCCCGAGCCGACCATCAGGTCGATCCGGACCCCTGCCTCGTCGAGCGCTTTCAGGACCCCCGCGTGATAGGCCCCCGATGCGCCGCTGCCGGCGAACACCACCGCGGTGCGGTGTCCGAGAAGATGGTCCTTCATCGACCCGCATTATCCAGCATTTGAGGCCGGCATTCTGGCCGGCCGGGCCTTAGCGGGCGTCGTGGATAGTGAAGAGCTTCACCACTTCGACGTAGCGCGTGCCCTTGGGGACGCGCACCTCGGCCACTTCGCCCACCTTTTTGTTGAGGAGACAGCGGCCGATGGGGGAGGAGGGCGAGATCTTGCCCTTCTCGGGGTCGCTCTCCTCGCTGGTCACGATGTCGTAGGTGTTCTCCTCGCCCGTGTCCTCGTCCTTCACGTACACCGTGGACCCGAGCCCCACCTTGTCCCTGGGAATGTTGTCGAGGTTCATCATGGACAACCCGGCGAGGCGGCCCTGGAGCTGGGCGATGCGGGCCTGCAGAAAAGTCTGACGCTCCTTCGCCGCCTTGTACTCGGCGTTCTCGCGAAGGTCGCCCCACTCACGCGCGCGCTGAATCTCTTTCGGAAGCTCGACCTTCAGCTCGTACTCCGCCGCCTTGATGTCTTCCTCAAGTTTCTTTTTCGCTTCGATCATGGACTCGACTTCTCTTCCGTAGGTTGATGGGCTTCGGCTGGACCCGAGCGCGCTTCGACGGCCGTCGCTTCCGGTCTCTCTTTTGGTTCCTTGCCGAGGCGCTTCCGACGAGCATTCCACGAAAGCCGGGACACGGCTTCAGGGGGCTCATCTTGATGGCCCCAAGGCTCCAAGAAGGCCCGATGCTAGCATCGCGGCCCGGTTCCTCTTTCCGCCCCTTCTCCCGGGAAACCTCGCCGCCCATGTCGATTTCAACCCCGAAGCGGATTTCAGGACGCGACAATCCGGAGTTCAAGCGGTTCCTGGCCGCGCGTGCGAGGAAGGACCGGGAGCGGATCATGGTCGAGGGCCGAAAGCTCCTCGAAGAGGCGATCCGGTCGGGGCTGAGAATCGAGGCCGTGGCTTGCGGCGACCAGGACGTTCCGCCAGGGCTCGCGGCCGCGGGGCGGATCGTTCAGTTTTCCGCGCCGCTCATGAAGAGCCTGTCCGACGTGGAGACCCATCAGGGCCTCATCGCCCTGGTCGAGCGTCCGCGCTTCAAGGACGACTGGCTGAAGGCGAAAGGCGCCTTCGTTCTGGTTCTCGACGGGCTGCAGGATCCGGGAAACGTGGGCACGCTGTTTCGCACCGCCGAAGCCGCGGGGGTTTCCGGGGTGCTGCTCAGCCGGGGCTGCGCGGATCCGCTCTCGTCCAAGGCCCTGCGGGCGTCCGCGGGGTCGGCCTTCCGCCTGCCGCACGTTCTCGATCTCGCCGTCGAGGATCTCCTGGAGCGCCTGCCCCGGGACCTGGCCCTCGCCGCCGCGGTGGCGGGGCCGGGCGCTCTCTCCGTGTTCGACGAGGCGCCCTTGTCCCTGCCTCTCGCCCTCGCCCTCGGATCGGAAGGCTCGGGGCTCGATCCGAGGATCGAACGCGCCTCGTCGCGCCGAATCCGCGTCCCGAGCGCCCGGGACGTCGAGAGCTTGAACGTGGCGGCCGCGGGCGCCATCGTGATGTTCGAGATCGCGCGCCGGGCCGGTATCCTCCGGAACTGACCTCCACCGCCGCGCCTCGCGCGGAGAGCCGACGCCCGTGACCCCCATCGACCCCGACTTCAAGACGCGCATCGCCGCGCTCATCGAACGGCGGAACTGGCATGCCCTCAGGCGCGAGATCGCGGACCTCCATTCCGCCGACATCGCCGAACTGCTCGGTCACTTCGAGGGCGACGAATTCAACATTCTTTTCCGGCTGGTGGGGAAGAGGAAGGCCGACGTCTTCTCCTATTTCCCGGTGGAGAGGCAGAAAGAACTGATTCGCGAGACCGAGCCCGCGCAGCTTTCGCTGCTGGTCTCGCAGATGCAGCCCGACGACCGGGCCCGGCTCATCAGCGTCTTGCCCCGCGAGACCTCGAACATCATCCTGGCCAGGCTCCCGCCCTCGGAGATCAAGCGGTCGCTCGTCTCCCTCTCGTACCCCGAGGACACCGCGGGCCGGTACATGACCCCGGACTACGTGGCCCTGGACCCGGAGATGACCGCGGCCGAGGCCCTCGCTCACATCCGCCAGGTCGGCCGGAAGAAGGAGACCTTGAACGTCGTCTATCTGGTGGACAAGGATGGACGGCTGGTCGAGGACGTGACCCTTGGGAACCTGGTGCTCGCCGATCCCGAGGCGAAGGTGCTCGACATCGTGGAGCCGGGCTTCGTCGACCTGCGCGACACCACGCCCCAGGGGAAGGTCCTCGAGGCGTTCAAGAAGTACGACCGGGTGGCCCTGCCCGTCACCGACGCCTCCGGCCACATGCTCGGCATCATCACCGTCGACGACGTCATGGACGTGGCCGAGGACGAGATGACCGAGGACATGCAGAAGATCGGGGGCATGGACGCCCTCGACGCGGCCTATTCGCAGACCGGGCTGTTTCAGATGGTGAGGAAGCGCGGGGTGTGGCTGGCCGTGCTCTTCGTGGGCGAGCTCTTCACCGCCTCGGCCATGGCTCACTATGAGGAGGAACTCGCGCGCGCGCTGGTGCTGACCCTCTTCATTCCCCTCATCATCAGCAGCGGCGGCAACTCCGGGTCTCAGGCGGCTTCTCTCCTGATTCGCGCGCTCGCCCTCAAGGACGTGGCCCTGTCCGACTGGTGGCGCGTGATGCGAAGGGAACTCGCTTCCGGCCTCGCCCTCGGCACCGCGCTCGGGATCCTCGGTTTCGCCCGGGTGACGCTCTGGCAGTGGGCGGGGGTGGTGGACTACGGCGAGCACTCTTTCCTGATCGCGAGCGCCATCGGCCTGTCCCTGATTGGCGTGGTCACCTTCGGGACCCTGGTCGGCGCGCTGCTCCCGTTCCTGCTCCAGAGATTCGGCGTCGATCCCGCCACGTCATCCGCGCCCTTCGTCGCCACCCTGGTGGACGTGACCGGCCTCGTCATCTACTTCCAGGTGGCCGCCCTCGTGCTGCGAGGGACGTTGCTGTAGCTGTCCGCGTGCGGGTGCAGGTGAGCGTGAGCGTGGGCGTGAGCGTGAGCGTGATACCTGTGCGTCAGCGTGAGCGTCGACCCGCGTCCTCTGCGACGGCCGGATGAGACCTTCGACGCGTTGATCGTCGCCTCCGCGAGAAACGAAGTCAAGGGTGCTCGCTTCGCTCGCACTTTTCCTTCGGAAAAGCTTCGCCCTTGACTTCGTGTCCCGCTCCGGCGGTTCGAGACGCGTCGAAGGTCAATCCCGGCCTTCCCTCTCGAAAGGACCCAGCCGATGTTCCCCTCGCAGCCTTCACTCCACCGCTTCGACGCCTACCAGCTCTCCCTCCAGTTCCGCCGCATCGTCGTTCGTTGGCTCCCCCTTCGCCGCTCCGAACTCTCCGACCAGCTCGACCGCGCTTCCATCTCCGTCCCGCTCAATGTCGCCGAAGGCGCCGGACGCAGCACGCCTCGTGAGCGTGCGCGTCACTACACCATCGCGCGCGGCTCCGCCGTCGAATGCCTCGCCTGCCTCGATCTCCTCGAACTCGAGATGTCCGCCCCGAACACCACCGAAGCCCGGGCCGTGATCCTCCGCCTCCTGAACGTCCTCACCGCCCTCATCCGCCGGTGACGGCCGTATTCAACGGCCGTTCCGCGACCGTAACGGTTGGGCACCCCTCTGAGCCGTCATTGCGAGGGCCCGCCCCGTCTCGCAGTGGCCCGAAGCAATCCCGCATCCGCGCAGCCCCCGTCGAACATCGCGAAACCTACCCGGCCGTCGCGGTCGTTATCGAAATACCCTGCGAGAAAGGCACGCGCGCTTGACCCGCGGAGCCGGAAAGGCGTGTAATTGCCTGGGGAGGATGAACTTGAATCAGTGGGCGTCGACAGCCGGTCGAAAATCCCCGCTCCCGTTATCGAAATATACAGTTCCGTATATTAAGTGTT
>DAORUA010000051.1:0-15539 GCA_035432945.1 Vicinamibacteria bacterium
CGGTCTTCCGGCGTGGAGTTCTTTCCTTCCCCTGATCAGCGTGGCGGCGCTTCCCGGCCAGAGCCCGATGCCCGCTCCGCCACACAAGGCATCTCCGGCGCCGGCCCCGATCTGGTTCGACGTCACCGCGGAGAACATCGGCGAGACCGGCGAGTGGACCAACAAGGTGGAGATCGCCGACATCAACGGCGATGGCCGCCCGGACCTGCTGTTCGCCAACGGCGGGAACTATTCCGAACCCGGCCCGCCGGAGCCAAACCGCGCCTTCATCAACAACGGACCGGGCCGGAAGTTCACGGACCGCAGCGCAGCCGTCTTCGGAACAACTCCCGACCTGGCCCGGGTGATCAAGGCGCGCGACCTCAGCGGCGACGGCATCACCGACATCGTCGTGGGCACGACGTACCAGACTGAGAGCCGTCTCTATCTCGGCACGGGCGGAGGCGATTTCCGGGAAGTCACCACGACCCACCTGCCGCAAGTGCCACTGAGCGTGGGCGACCTCGAAGCAGGCGACGTCGATGGCGACGGAGACCTCGATCTGGTCCTCGCCGACTGGGGTCCGGGAAACAACATGACCAACGGCGGAGGGCGCACGCGGCTGTGGCTAAACGACGGCGCGGGACGATTCACGGACGGGACCCAGACCCGGATGCCGACAACATTGATCCGCTTCTCCTGGGACCTCGAGTTCGTTGACACCGACAACGACGCCGATCTCGACATCGTGGTCTCCTGCAAGCGCTGCGGCGGGGGAAGCCTGTTTCGCAACGATGGCGCCGGGACGTTTGTCGAGGACGGCCGCGGGCTCCCGCAGTACACGAACAACTACGAATACGAGCCGATGGACATGGACGGCGACGGCTTCCTCGATCTCGTGACCCTGAACGACGGCGAGATCGTGCGCGAGAACGGCTCCGACCGCCGCGAACACATTCTGCGAAACGACGGGAAGGGCCGCTATCGCGACGCCACCGCGCAGTGGTGGGGCGATGCCGAAAACGTCGGAGAAGACGACAACATGGTCGCCTTCCTCGACTACGACTCCGACGGCGACGCGGACTTCGTCATCGGCTCGCTGAGCGGCCCCGATCGGCTCCTCACAAACGACGGCAAGGGCCGTCTGAGCCTGGCGCGCGATGTCTTCGACGGACCGGAGACACCGGGGACCCTCGGCCTCGCCCTCGCCGATCTCGACGGCGACAGCCGCATGGACGCGGTGCAGGCCCAGGGCGAGCATCCGACCGCGGTTCAGGAGCGGGTCTATTTCGGACGGGGCCTCGCCCCGGACACCGCTCCCCCTTCGATCACCATGGTGTCGATCTCACCCGCGAAAGCCGCGGGCGCCGGACCGACCGTGCGCGCGCGGGTCCACGACGGCAAGAGCCCAAGCCTCGCTACCGAATGGCGGAGCGTCACCATCGAGTGGAGCGAGGGAGGCCGCGAGCAGTCCGCGCCGATGCGCTGGTACGGCGAGTACCTCTGGCGCGCCGATCTCCCCGCCTCCTTCCCTCCGGCCGCGAAGGTCACGGTCTGCGCCGTTGACGCGGCCGGGAATCGCGCCTGCCGCCCCCGACCATGAGACCTGCCCCCCCTCCGATCCGGGAGCCGCGGGCCCCGAAGGGCTACGCGATGATGTCGTGGATCACGTCACCCGACACGTCGGTCAGGCGGAAGTCGCGCCCGCTGTAGCGGTAGGTCAGCTTCGTGTGGTCGAGGCCGAGCAGGTGCAGGATGGTCGCGTGCAGGTCGTGGACGTGGACCGGCTTCTCCACCGCTTTGAAGCCGAAGTCGTCGGTGGCGCCGTAGGTCATCCCGCCCTTGATCCCGCCGCCCGCGAGCCACATGCTGAAGCCGAACGGGTTGTGATCGCGCCCGGCTTGCACCGTGCCCGCGCCGCCGCCCACCTCCACCACCGGGGTCCGGCCGAATTCCGAGCCGCAGACCACCAGCGTGTCCTTGAACAGGCCGCGCTGCTTGAGATCCTTGATCACCGCCGCGAAGGGTTTGTCGGAGTTCATCGCGTTGACCCGGTGCTGCTGGATATCCGAGTGCGCGTCCCAGGGATCGCCCTTGGCGTAGTAGACCTGCACCATGCGGACCCCGCGTTCGACGAGGCGCACCGCCATCAGGCAGCCGCGCGCGGTGCTGCCGGTGCCGTACATCTGCAGGGTGGCCTCGCTCTCCTTGCGGATGTCGAAGACATCGGGAGCCTCGGTCTGCATCCGGTACGCCACTTCCATCGAGCTGATGGCGGCATCGAGCTGCGGGTCCGTCTCCTGGCCGGCCCGCCGCATGCGGTCGAGCTTCGCGAGCAGGTCGAGTTCGCGCCTCTGCTCGGAGAGGGTGAAGTCCTTGTTGTTGATGAAGGAGACGAGCTTCTTCGGGTCGAAGTCCTTCCCCACGATCTGGTCGGGCCGCTCTACCTTGTCGGAGATGAAGGTGCCCTGGTGCATGGCGGGCAGGAAGGCGCTGTTCCACAGGGGCGGCCCCACCGTGGTCGGCACGTCCGGGCACAGAACGACGAAACCGGGAAGGTTCGTGTTGCCGGTGCCCAGGCCGTAGGTCAGCCATGAACCGAGCGATGGACGTCCCACCTGGGTGTGCCCGGTGTTCATCATGTTCATCGACGGCTCGTGATTCGGAATGTCGGTATGGAGCGAGCGGATCACGCACATGTCGTCGACGCACTCGCCGAGATGAGGGAAGAGCTCGCTGACCTCGGTGCCGCTCTGGCCGTACTTCTTGAAGGTGAAGGGCGACTGCATGAGCGAGCCGGTCTTGCGCTCGGTCGCGACCGAGCCGCCGGGGAGAGGCTGCCCATGGTATTTCGCGAGCATCGGCTTGGGATCGAAGGAATCGACCTGGGAGAGACCGCCGTTCATGAAGAGGAAGATCACGCGTTTCGCCCGCGCGGGATGATCGAGGGGGCGGCCCGTCAGTTCGCCCTTCTGGTCGAGAAGGCCGCCCGCCTTCGCGATCGACTCGTTCACCAGGCTCGCGAACGCGAGCATGCCGAAGCCGCCGCCCATCCGGCACAGGGCCTCGCGTCGGGTCCGGGGTCGTCGGGGGAAGTCGCGCATGGCCATCCTCAGCTCACGAAAAGGAACTCGTTGGAACTCAGCAGGACCTTGAGGTAGCGGCCGAAGATGGTGATGGGCAGCCGCGGCTGCGCGTCCGCTGCCTCCGCTCCCTTCCCCGGCACGACACCCGCCATCATCCCCATCTCCGGGCCCGCTTCCGGGGCCGCGGGCGCGGGCGGTTCCGGCGCCGCCGCCCCCTTCGGATCGGCGGCCGCGGCCTTCGCCTTGAGCTTCGCCTTCTCCGCCTCCGCCTTCCGCTCCTCGTACTGCTTCATCGGCTCCGTGCGCAGGAACTCGCGGCCCGCCTCCACCTCGGGGGCGGTGGCGGCCCGGCCGAAGATGAGCCGGTATGCCTTCTGGATGCGCGCGTCCTCCGTGGGCTCGCCGCCCACCCGGTCCGCCAGCCTTTCGGCCTGCTGCTGCATGAAGTCGCTGTTCATGAAGAAGAGGCGCTGCAGGGGAACATTGGTCGAGAAGCGCTTCTCCGCGGTCTGGGAGGCGCTGGGGAAATCGAAGAGCTGGAGGTACTCGTCGAGCTTGTACCGGCTCACCCGGCCGTACACGGTCCGACGCGTGGTGGAGGGCGTGAGGGTCACGGACGGCCCTCCCATGGTGGTCTTGAGCGAACCGGAAACGAACAGCACGGAATCCCGGATCTGCTCCGCGCTCATGCGCGGCCGGTTGGCTCTCCAGTACAGGCGGTTGCCCGCGTCCTTTTCCGCGTTCGCCTTCGAGTGGGCCCCGCTCAGCCGATAGGCGGCGCTGCGCAGGATCTCCCGGTGCAGGGCCTTTACCGACATTCGATGGTCCATGAAGTACCGGGCGAGGTAGTCGAGGAGTTCAGGATGCGACGGCCGCTCGCCGTTGATTCCGAAATTGCTGGGCGTGTCCACGATGCCCGTGCCGAAGTGGCCCTTCCAGATCCGGTTGACGATCACCCGCATGGCCAGGGGCTGGGCCAGGATGGTGCGGGCGAGTTCCAGCCGGCCGCTGCCCGTGGTGAAGGTCACCGGCGCGTCGGAGTTGGGACTGAGGACGGACAGGAAGCCCCGCGGGGCTTCGTCCCCCAGCTTGTAGACGCTGCCGCGCAGGTTGACCTTGAGGTTCTCGGGCGGGCGCCCGGGCAGGTCGCGCACACCGTGCACGTACGCGAACTTCTCGGGCAGGGCCTTGCGCATGGCCTCGATGTCCCCCCGCAGCGCCTCGATCAGGGCGCGGCGGTCCGGACCGAGCTGCCGTTCCAGGCCCCATCCCCGGAAGGCCAGCAGGGGCGCCTTCGAGGGCACGCCCGGGGCCGCGGTGGCATCGAGGTCTTCCTGGAACACGTCGTTGTACAGATTCATCTGTTCGGTGGGAAGACTCTTGAGCTCGAGGCCGCAGCCGGGGCAGAAGTCGTCGTTGGTGACGAACTCGTTTGGAAGATTCGCCGGTTCCTTCGGCTTGTTCCCCGGCAGCGCCTTGGCCGCGATGATCTCGTTCTGGGCCCGAACCTCCTTCCGCGCGAGCACCACGTCCACGAGCTGCTTCTGGAATTCGTCGGCGAGCTTCTTCGCCGCCTCCTTCGTGCCGCCCTTCGCGATCATCTCCTGCCACGGTTTCAGGTACGGGTAGTAGACGGGAGGCTTGGCCAGGAAGCGCAGCCAGCGGTCGAACAGTTCGAAGTCCAGTTTCTCGGACTCGACCACCTTGAACTTGTCCTCCTTCTTCTCGCCCGTCACCCGGAAGGCGGCCTGCATGTACTTCGACGCCTGGAACACCAGGGTCTCGCCGAGCTGACGCGACTCGTTCTGCAGGTACTCGCCGAGGAGCGCTTCCTTCTTCTCGATGGTCTTCTCGTCGGCCTTGTGCCGTTCGACCACCGACTTCGGGGCCATGGGGTACTCGTGGTACTCGGTGTTCAGGAAGACGCCCGCCATCGAGTAGTAGTCCTTCGTGGGGATCGGGTCGTACTTGTGATCGTGGCAGCGGGCGCAGGCCACGGTCAGGCCGAGGAGGCCGCGGCTCACCGCGTCGACCCGGTCGTTCCGCTCGTCCGCGCGCGTGATCTCGACCGCGCCGTTGTCGTAGTACCAGGGGCCGAGGCCGAGGAAACCGAGGGCGGGGAGATGGCGGACCCGCTCCGCGGGCTCAAAGTGGTCGGCCGCGAGCTGGGCGGTCACGAACCGGTCGTAGGGAAGATCGTCGTTGAAGGCCTTGATGACCCAGTCGCGATAGAGGTAGGCGTTGGGGTACGGGTTCATACCGCGCCGCTGCGGGTCGAGGCTCCGGTAGTCGTCCTCCCCGTACCGCGCGACGTCCAGCCACATCCGGCCCCAGGTTTCGCCGTAGCGCGGAGAGGCGAGAAGACGATCGACCACCTTCGAGAATGCGGCCGGGGAGGAATCGCGCTCGAAGGCGTCGACCTCCTCGGGCGTGGGCGGCACACCGGTGAGATCCAGGGTCACGCGCCGGATGAGGGTGAGCTTGTCCGCGGGGGCCACCGGTCGAAGGCCCTCGCGTTCGAGGCGCGCCAGGATGAAGCGGTCGATCTCCGTCTTGGGCCAGCTTGAATCCTGCACCGCGGGGACGGGCGGCTTGCCGAGCGCGAGAAACGCCCAGAACGCCCGCTTCTCCGGCGTGATCATCGAACGCGCGGGCGTTGCCGCGGCCTTCGTCTCCCCTGCCCGAGGCGCGGGCCAGGGCGCGCCAGCGCGAACCCATTCGACCAGGGCCTCGATCTCCTCGTCCTTGAGCTTCGCCGCCTTCTTGGGCATGGCCGGAACCCTGGGCAGACGCCGGACCACCTGGATGAGCAGGCTCTCGTCGGGCTTCCCTGGTTCGATGGCGCTCCCCGACTCGCCGCCCACGATCATGTCCTCGCGGGAGTCGAGCCTCAGGCCGCCGCTCTTCTCGTCGGTGTGGCACTCGTAGCAGCGGGCCGCGAGCAGGGGACGGATCTTCTCCTCGAACCACTCGGGCGAGGACGCTTTCGCGGCAGCCATCGCCGGAGCGGTTGCCTGGGCGCGGGCGGCGACGGGAAGGAACGCACCGACCGCTGCCGCGGCCGCCAGGAACGCTCGTGCTGCTCTTCGCCCAGAAAGCATCTAAGCGCGGAAGTATAGGCCGTATCATCGAGGTTCATGCCTTCGCGATCGTGGTTCTTCCTCGCCAGCCTCCTGACCGTCCCGGGGTCGACTTCGAGCGCCCAGGCGCCCGCGGCGTCCCCCACCCCCAAGGCTCCGCCCCCGATGCGGCTCGCCTTCGCGTCCCTGGTCCCGGAGGCCACCTTCGACGTGGGCGGATCGCGCGAATTCGGGGCCGGGGAGGATGCCCTCTGGGTCGTGAACCGCGAAGCCGGCGCGATCAGCCGGATCGACCCCGCGACCAACAAAGTCACGCAGACCGTGGCCATCGGCCCGGGACTGTGCGGCGGACTCATCGCCGATTTCGGCAGCGTTCTCGTCCCCCAGTGCGGGAAGAAGGCGATCGCCCGCGTCGACGCGAAGACGAACGCCGCGACCGATCCCATCCCGACCGCGCTGCTGGAGACCGCGCGCTCGTTCGCGACCGGGGTGGGAAGCGTGTGGGTGATCGCGGACGCGAAGGGCACGATCGCTCGCATCGATCCGGTGGAGAAAACCGTGGTCGCCCTGGTCGACACCGCTCCCGGAGCCATCGCCCTCGCCTTCGGCGCGGACGCGCTGTGGGTCGCGAGCGCCTCCTCGAACCTGGTCACGAGGGTCAATCCCTTCAACAACCTCATCGTGGAAACCATCGCCGTGCCCAACCAGCCCCGCGACATTGCCACCGGTGGCGGCTCGGTGTGGACCTGGAATCAAGGAGACGGGTCGGTGACCCGGATCGACCCGAAGACCAACACCGTCACCACCACCATCAGGATCGGGGCGCCGGTGGGAAAAGACGCGCGCATCGCCTTCGGCGAAGGCTCGGTGTGGGTCGCGGGCACCACGCTTCCCCTGGTCCGCATCGATCCACGCACCAACCAGGTCGCCCAGATGTTCGCGGGCGACGGCCGCCCCGGTCTCGCCATCGCCCATGGCTCCTTGTGGCTCGCCGGTTCCGCGAAGTCCGTGTGGCGGCTCGATCCCCGGCGAATCGAAGCGACCAGGTAACGGCGCGCCCGCTTTCGCTCCCCTGGGCGACGGCTAGAACCGCACGAGGTCCGCGATATTGACGGACCGCTTTTCGGCGACACTTTTGCGCGCCGCGATCCCGGTGAGGCATGACAACGCCCCCGCCCGGGAACCGGGCAGCCGCAGGTGCGCGGGCGGCTCGCCCGCGCCGAAGATCGCGCGGTGCAGGCCGTGATCGCCGCCCGCGTGACCCCCGGGGCCGGGCGGCACGTGGATCACCTCGCGCTTCCCGAAATTGCGGGTGAGTTCGATCTCGCTCTCCCGCTCCACCGGCCAGGGCTGGCGTTCATAGTCGCGCATCTCCAGCCGCCCCTTCTCTCCGTTGAAGGCCACCCGGTGGCCCTCGAACGGCATGAAGGCGTTCACGGAATAGGCCATGCTCACATCCGACGAATAGCGCACCAGCGCCGACATGGTGTCGAAGATATCGACGTCCTCCTTGAACACGCACCCGTCGCGCTGGTATCCGTCCGCCGACTCGCAGTCGCTGTAGAGAGCGGTGAGCCGCGCGTCCCTGGTCACGTCGAAGTGGAACTCGCAGTTCGCCTTGTGGGGGCAGGGACGGCAGTTCGTGTGCCGGAAGGCTCCGCGGGCGCCGTAGCGCTTGAGGTCCCCCGACGCGTACACCGTCACCGGATCGGCGTCGAGCCACCAGTTCATCAGGTCGAAGTGGTGCGTGGCCTTGTGGACGAAGAGCGTCCCGCCCCGCGCCCGCAGGCGATGCCAGCGCCGGAAGTAGTCGGCGCCGTGCCGGACATCGAGATACCAGGCGAAATCGACGGAGGTCACCTTCCCGATGGCGCCCTCGGCCAGGAGTTCCTTGACCCGGCTGTGCTTGGGCGAATAGCGGTAGTTGAACGCCACCGTGATCCGGTTTCCGGTTCGCTTCTCGGCGTCGATCACGGCCTGGCACTGCCCCTCGTCGGTCACCATCGGCTTCTCGGTGATGACGCGAATCCCCCGCTCGAGTGCCTTGATGATGAACCGGTGGTGCTCCGAGTCCACCGTGGTCACCGCGAGGATCTCGGGCCGCGTGGCGTCGAGCATCTTGTCGAAGTCCGTGAAGGTGGGGCACGAGACGCCGATGAGCTTTTTCGCGGCCTCGGCCCGCAGCGGGTTGATGTCGCACAACCCGACGAACTCGACCGCGTCGCCATGGCGTTCGAGAACTTCGCTTCCCCACATCCCCGAGCCGCGGTGGCCGGTGCCGACCATGGCGTACCGGCGCCTCGCCCGGGCGGCGCCCGCGGGGCCGCCGATCGCGGAGGCGAGTGCTGCCGCTCCGGTGGTGGCGACGAACTCTCGGCGGGAGAAAGAACCTGGCTCAGGCATGGTGGCTCCGAGGAACTCGTGCGGACCTCAATTGGTCCGACCACTTCCGGGGAAAGCTACCGCCGCTCTGGGTGCATGTCAATGCCGTCCTGACTCCGCGGGTCTGATGGACAGACCATTGGGTCGTCCCGATCCGCGTTCCTTGACATGGATCGGGCATCTGCTTAAGGTGGCGGTTGAGCATGGTCACCCGTCTTGAGGAGTCGCTCGAGCGCGACGTCGAGCGTATCCGCCAGCAGATCCTGGAGATGGCGTCCCTCGCCGAGCGGGCGCTGCGGGACTGTGTCGAGACGGTCAAGGACGGCGACCGGCAGCGGGCCTACGCGGTCATCCTGCGCGACCAGTACATCGACGAGAAGGAGAAGGAGATCGACCGGCTCTGCCTGGAGTTCCTCGTCCGGCAGCAACCGGTGGGCGTCCACCTCCGCCGCGCCTATGGCGCGATCAAGATCAACCTCGAACTCGAGCGCGTGGGCGACTACGCCGAGAGCGTGGCCCGCCAGCTCCTCCGCCTGGGTCGCCTCCCCCCGCCCGACCCCGTCCGCGGGCGGATCGTGGAGATGGCCGACCTCGCGATCCCGATGCTCCACGACGCGGTCGAGGCCTTCGTGACCCAGGACCCCGTCCTGGCCAAGAGGGTCATCCAGGTGGAGCCGGCCGTCGACGCGCTTCTCGGCCGGCTCAACGCCGACCTCCTCGACGCCCTGCGACTGGAATTGGTCTCGCCCGAGATGCTGGAGCCGCTCGTCAACATCGGGCGCCGCTTCGAGCGGGTGGCGGACCAGGCCCGCAACGTGTGCATGGAGACGCTCTACATGTGCACGGGCGAGTACGCCAAGCACCCCGGGGCCGAGACCATCCGCATGCTGTTCGTCGGCGAGCACAACGCCTGCCGCAGCCAGATGGCGGAGGCGATCGCGCAGTCGCTCAGCCAGCCGAAGTTCACCTTCTCGAGCGCCGGGCTCGACCCCCGCGCGATCGATCCCCGCACCATCGCCTTCCTGAAGGAGAAGGGCCTGGACGTCTCGGGCATGGCGCCGAAGGCGATCTACCAGGTTCCGAACCTCGACTACTACCAGGTGATCGTCGGGGTGGCCCCCGAGGCCCAGCAGGCCTTCCCGCGCGCCCCTCGGAAGATGGTCTACATCGACTGGAGCCTTGACGACCCCTCGCGCGTCAAGGGCTCGTCCGAGGAGATCGAGGCGGCCTACGAGGCTGCCTTCCAGTTCCTCTCGCGCCACGTGCGCGCGCTGGTTGGGGCGGTGCTGGGAATACGTATCGAGTAGCTGGTCCGAAACCCGCAGGAGAACCCCATGACCCGAGTCTTTTCCCCTACCCGAAACCGGCTGCGGCCGCGGGCGCTCGCCGCACTTCTCCCGCTCACCGCTTTCCTCGCCTGCGGGGACGGCGGCGGCCGGACGAACACGAAGCCAGCGAAGACCATCATCCAGAACAAGGGCTCGGACACCATGGTCAACGTGGCCCAGGTCTGGGCCGAAGAGTACGGAAAGGTCGCCCCCGACGTCGAGATCGAGGTGTCGGGAGGAGGCTCGGGCGTCGGGATCGCCGCCCTTCTCAAGGGCGCGGTCGACATCGCGAACGCCAGCCGCGATCTCAAGCCGAGCGAGGCCGAGCAGGCTGAGAAGAACACGGGCAAGAAGCCCGTGGGCTTCAACGTGGGCTACGACGCGCTCGCCGTCTACATCCACAAGGACAACCCGCTCTCCGAGATCACCCTGGAGCAGTTGACCGCGCTCTACGCCGAGGGCGGCAAGACCACGCGCTGGTCGGAGCTCGGGGTCAAGATTCCCGGGGTCACGGACGACACCATCGTGCGCGTGAGCCGCCAGTCGAGCTCCGGCACCTACGAGTTCTTCCGCGAGCACGCGCTCGGCAACAAGGACTTCCGCATGGGCTCGAGGGACCTGAACGGGTCGAAGGAGGTGGTGGAACTCGTCGGGAGCACCCCCACCGCGATCGGGTACAGCGGCATGGGCTATGCGACGGCGGCGGTCAAGATGGTGAAGGTCACCTCGAAGCCGGGGAGCCCGGCGATCGCCCCGACCGTCGCCGCGGTCCACGACAAGACCTATCCGCTCGCGCGCTCGCTGCACCTCTACACCCTCGGCGACCCACAGGGGGCGGTGAAGGGGTACATCGACTGGATCCTGTCCGACGCGGGCCAGAAAGTGGTGGAGGACAGCGGCTACGTGCCCGTCCCCGCCGCCGACCGCGCGAAGCCCTGAGGCTCGACAGGACCCCCAACTCCACCAGCCCCGCTCCCGGACGGAGACGAGGTCAAGAGACCATGAGCCCCGAGCACGCCACCGATCCATCCTCGCTCCCGCGGCCCCAGCGGGCGCGCTGGGCCGTGCTCGGCGAACGCGCCATCGAGGCTCTGATTCGCCTTTGCGGGGTGAGCGCCATCGTTTTCGTGGCCGCGATCTTCTTCTTCGTCCTGCGTGAGGCGGCGCCGATCCTGGTGCGTGACGAGTTCTCGCTCACCGAGTTCCTGTTCAGCACCGAGTGGTACCCCACCTCCGCCAACAACATCCGCTACGGAACCCTGGCCCTCACCGTCGGCACCCTGAGCGTCACCGCGCTCGCCATGGCCATAGCCGTTCCCTTCGGCCTCGGAGCCGCGATCTATATCTCCGAGTTCTGTTCGGGCCGGGTCCGCGAGACCCTCAAGGTGGTCATCGAGTTGCTCTCCGCGATCCCGAGCGTCGTGTGGGGGTTCGTCGGCCTCACCGTTATGAGCAAGCTGATCGTGCAGCTCACCGGGGCGCCGGTGGGGGTCAACATCCTGAATGGCGGCATCATCCTCGCCCTGATGAGCGTGCCCGTGATCGTCTCCATCGGCGAGGACGCGCTCAAGGCGGTGCCCGATTCCTACCGCGAGGCCGGCCTGGCCCTTGGGGCCACCCGCTGGCAGATCGTCTACCGGGTGCTCCTGCCCGCCGCGCGCAACGGGCTGCTCGCCGCGGTCCTGCTGGGCGTGGGCCGGGCGGTGGGAGAGACCATGGCCGTGCTGATGGCCACCGGCCACGCCGTCCACATACCGGGCGGCATCCTCGACTCGGTGCGGACCCTCACCGCCAACATCGCGGCCGAGCTTGGGGAAGCGCCGGCCGGCTCCGACCACTACCGCGTCCTCTTCCTCACCGGGACGCTCCTATTCCTCATCACCTTTCTGGTCAACCTCACCGCGGACTTCGTGGTCCGCGGGATAAGGCGGAAGTAACCCTTGCGCTTCGAAAAGACTTCGCACGTCGCCCGCAAGGAGCGGGCCGAGGCCATGGCGAAGGCGATCTTCGCGCTCATGGCCACGGCCATGGTCGTGCCCCTCGCCCTCATCGTGGGCTACCTCGTGTACCTGGCCTGGCCATCGCTCAGCTGGGAGTTCCTCGTGGACGTGCCAAAGCGCGGTATGACCGACGGCGGCATCTGGCCCGCGTTTGTCGGCACCCTCTACCTGGTCGGGATTTCGCTCATCGTCGCGACGCCCATCGGGGTTCTGGCCGCCGTCTACCTGAACGAATACGCGAAGGACAACTGGTTCAACCGCGTCGTGCACCTCGCGGTGATCAACCTGGCCGGGGTCCCGAGCATCGTGCATGCTCTCTTCGGCCTGGGCGCCTTCGTCTACGCCGCGGGCTTCGGCTACTCGATCCTCTCCGCGGCGCTCACCCTCGCGATCATGACCCTCCCCGTGATCATCGCCAGCACCCGCGAGGCCCTCGCCTCGGTGCCCGTGGCCTTCCGCGAGGCCTGCTGGAACGTGGGCGCCACCCGTTGGCAGACCATCCGCGCCGTTGTCCTGCCGAACTCGATCAGCGGCATCCTCACCGGCGTCATCCTCCAGGTGAGCCGCGCGGCGGGCGAGACCGCCCCGGTCATGTTCACGGGTGCTGTCTTCTTCAAGGCGGTGGAGCGGGGCGAGCTCTTCCCCTACGGCCTGCGCGAGCAGTGCATGGCTCTTTCCATGCACCTCTACACCCTCGCCACCCAGGTGCCGAACGTGAAGGAGTCGCTCCCCTACGCGACCGCCGTGGTCCTGCTGGGGTCGGTGCTCCTCGTCAACACCGCCGCCATCACGCTCCGGGTCTGGCTGCGCGGGCGGAAGAGGTGGTAACGCCCTTGACCGAGTTGATCAAGGAGATCGAGGTCGAGGACCTGCGCCTCGCCTACGACTCGAAGGAGGTTCTCCACGGGATCACCTTCGACGTCTACCGGAACGAGATCCTGGCCGTGATCGGGCCCGCCCAGTCGGGCAAGACATCGATGCTGCGCTGCCTCAACCGCACCATCGACTTCACCGCCTCGGCCACGGTGTCCGGACAGGTCCGGGTGGCCGGCGAGGATGTGCGCCGGACGAAGGACATCTACGCCCTCCGCCGCAAGATCGGCATGGTGGCGCCACTCCCCACCGGACTCCCCCTCACCATCTACGAGAACGTGGCCTTCGCCCCGCGATGCTCCGGGCTCAGCCGAAAGGGCGACCTCGATCCCATCGTGGAGCGCTGCCTGAGGCAGGCCGCCCTCTGGGACGAGGTCAAGGACCGTCTGGGGAGCCTCGGCACCGCACTCTCCGGCGGGCAGCAGCAGCGCCTCACCATCGCCCGGGCCCTCTCCCACCGGCCCGAGATCCTCTGCCTCGACGAGTTCTCGATCGCCATCGACCCCGTCACCACCATGCGGATCGAGGACGTGCTCAAGGAATTGCGCCGCGAGATCACGATCGTCCTCGTGACCAATCTCACCCAGCAGGCCCGCCGCCTCTCCGACCGGACGATGTTCCTCTGGGACGGCGAGATCGTGGAGATCGACCGCACGGAGGTGATCTTCTCGGGACAGCCGAAGAGCGAGCGCACTCGAGGCTACGTGGAGGGGGTTTTCGGGTGAGTGCCGCTCCCCACGCCATCGAGACGAGCCGCCTGAGCCTCTGGTACGGGGGCTTCCAGGCGCTGCGCGACGTGTCGGTGGAAATCAAGCACGGAATCATCACGTCGCTCATCGGCCCGAGCGGGTGCGGGAAGACCACCCTCCTGCGCTGCTTCAACCGCGTGAACGAGCGCTACGGCGACGTGCGGACGACGGGCGAGATCCGCGTCCTCGGGCAGAATATCTACGACCCGAAGGTGTCGCTCGTCGAGCTGCGCAAGGCAGTGGGCATGGTCTTCCAGCGCCCCAACCCGCTGCCCATCTCGGTCTACGAGAACGTGGTCTTCGGCCTGCGCATCCACGCCTCGCGCGGCGAACTCGGGAGGAGCGTGCTCGACGAGGCGGTCGAGAAGGCCCTCACCGAGGTCGGACTCTGGAAGGACTTGAAGGACCGGCTCGACGCGAAGGCCACGAGCCTTCTCCTCGAGCAGCAGCAGAAGCTCTGCCTGGCCCGCCTGCTGCCGCTGAAGCCCGAGGTCATCCTCATGGACGAGCCGGCCTCGGCGCTCGACGTCGGGGGCACCCGCGCCATCGAGGAACTGATGTTCGAGCTGCGCGGCCGCTACACGATCGTGATCGTCACCCACAACATGGCGCAAGCGCGGCGGGCGAGCGACGAGTGCCTCTTCATGCTGCTCGGCGAGGTCGTCGAGCATGCGAGGACGGAAAACCTGTTCCTCAGCCCGGGGGACCCGCGCACCGCGGAGTACATAGAAGGCCGATACGCCTGACCCCATGCGCCCCGCGGCTCGATTCCCGGAGAATCGAAGCGACCGGATAACCGCTCGCCCTCAGGAGCGATCGTGGCTCAGGTAATACGCGCCGTTCTTCGTCTTGAGGAAGGCGTCGAGCGGGATCTCCTCCTGCTTGAGGAACCCCTTCTGGGGGAGGACGCCGTCGCGCACCATCTCGATCACCGCGCACAGGCTCGCCGCGGTGGTCCAGCTGATGGCGCGCCACTCGTGCCCCGCCACCTGCATCTGCGGATAGGCGCGCACGAACTCCTCGCGTGAGAGCTGCTCGCCCTCCCAGCCTTCAACCGCGGCATGCACGAAGACGTAGTCCTCGGCCACCGCGGGCAGGGCGTTCTTCAGCACCTTCCCGAGCAACTTCCGATCGTCCTGCAGGCGCAGTTCCTGGAACAGGAACTTGATGTGCTCGAAGTGGCCGAGGTAGCGCATGGTCTTGTAATGCAGCGTTTCGACCTTGCCCTCATAGGTCTCGCACATGGTGCCAAGCCCCCCGGAGGTGGTGGCAGCCTCGAGTTGCACGCCGTTGATCACGACCACCTCATACCCTTCGAGCGCAGGGACCATCTGCCGATGGCCCATGCGGATGACCTCGCAGTCGTTGATGTACTCGTTGATCACGCCCTCGGGGCTCCAGTTGAAGGCGTAGCCGAGCTTCCCGCGCGGGTGCTTGGGCAAGGCCCCCACTTTGAGCTCGATGCTGCGGAGGCGGTCGAACTTCTTCGCGAGGTCGGCGCCCACGATGCCGATGAAGCCGGGGGCGAGGCCGCACTGGGGAGCCATCACGCCGTTGCTGGTCTTCGCGAGTTCGCGGATCTTGTCGGTGGTGGCGACATCCTCGGTGAGGTCGAAGTAGTGGATCCCCGCGGCGTGGGCTTCCTTCGAGAGCGCGATGTTGAGATGGAAGGGAAGGCAGCTCACCACCGCGTCGCTGGAGGTGAGGAACGGGCGCAGCGCCGAGGCGTCGGCCAGATTCACGACCTTCGTGTCGAACGGCAGGCCCGCGCGAGCCACCGCATCCAGGCCCGTGACCGTGAACCCGCTGTCATTGAGCAGCGTGCCGACGAGGCTGCCGACCTTCCCGAGACCCAGTACGACCACCCGATTCAGACTCATTGTCTCTCCTGTCCTTGCCCTGTTGAAACCCTATTCTCTCTCGGCCGGCCGTCCTCCTCCGAACTTACGGGGGCGCGTGGGCATGGCGAACGCCTCAACCGGGCGGCGACCGCGGACCCTGGTCAGCGGGGATCGCTGTCGCGAGCCGTGAGGATCAGGTGGGCACAACCGCCCCGCCGCAA
>DAORUA010000052.1:0-8835 GCA_035432945.1 Vicinamibacteria bacterium
CTTGTGGATCACCACCTTGGCGCTCAGGGTCTCGTCGGCGGTATCACCGTTCGTGGCACGGTGGCAGGCCGAGCAAGCCTGAGGGCCGAGGGCCGTAGCACCGGCCTTGTGGTGGCAGGTGCCGCACTTGATCCACTGGTCGTCGAAGTAGTCCGCGTGCGGAATGGAGAGAGGTTTCGCATTCGTCTCGTGGTGGCACGTCACGCACTCGATCTCGAACTCGGTGGCGTGTTTCTCGTGCGGGAAGGTCGCCGGGCCCATCGAGGCCAGGACCACGGTCCCCTGGGCGGGCGGGACGGGCGGCCCCGGAGGCGGCGATCCCTGACAGGACGAGAGGGGCCACAGAAGCGCCGGCAGGAGGGCAAAGCACGCGGTTCGCATCTTCATGTTCACACCTCGGTGCGCGCGCAGCCGGAGCGCGCGCCCTGAACCAACTACGGTCGAACGAGGGCCTTCTCGAAAACTTCCCAGGTCAGGTCGTCCAGCCCCTCGTCCTTGCCGTTCCGGACGCTCTTGCCCTCGCCCTCGCGGGCGCGCAGGGCGGCCCGGATCATCTCCCCGTAACGGTTGATCTCCTGGCCATACCAGGACACCGCGGCCGCGCCGATCCTGAGATCGTGAAGATCGTCGGTCAGGTTCGCGGGATCCATGGTGCACACCCAGCCAAGCTGGTAGGGCTTGAGCTTGATGAGTTCCGGCCGCTCGACGAGCTCGGCGTTCACGCCGGTCACCCGGCCGCTCACCGGGGCGGGAACGGCCAGCCGGTGATCTCCGTGCCGGAGGGTGAACAGGGTCGCGCCCTTCTTGATGGCGGCTCCGCTTGCCGGCAGCTCCACCGAGTCGATCTGTCCGATGGTCTTCTGGGTGAAGTCGTCGATGCCCAGGCGGACGAGACCGTTCATGTGGACGGAGACCCAGGCGTGAGCGTCGGAGACGAACACTCCGGCGGGAACGTTGACTTCGTGTCGGGACTGGGATTCGCCCACGGACGGGGTGACCAGGCGGATGGAGGGCTCGGTCTCCTTCTCCAGGCGCGCCTGACGGCGGATGACCAGCTTGTCGACGAGGGCGACCAGCTCATCCTCGGCGAAGGGCTTCTGGACGTAGTCCATGGCCCCATGCTTCATGGTTTCCACCGCGGACTCGATGCTCGCGTAGCCCGTGATCATGACCACGTCCACGTCCGGACGCAGGTGCTTGACCGCCTTGGTCACCTCCACGCCATCCATGTCCGGCATCTTGAAATCGGTGAAGACGAAGTCGTAGTGGTTCTTGCGGACGAGGCCGAGGGCCTCGGGACCGGTCAGGACGGTGTCGACCGAATATCCCGCCACCACCAGGATCTTGCGGAAGCTGTCCAGGATGACCGCTTCATCGTCCACGGCCAGGATCCGGGCCTTGGGATTGCTGACCTCGACGCGTTTGAGGCTCTTCGCTTCATCCGCAAACTCCAGCCGCAGGCCAACCTCGAGCGCTTTCTCTCTCGCGAGGCGGACCTTCTTCTCCTCCAGTCGCTTCAGGGTCAGGCGGAGGAAGAGGTCCACCAGAACGAAGACCACGAAGGTGACGAGGACAATCAGAACAACCATGGGATGCATCCCTCCAGGTTTCTATCGATACGCAAACACCATCGCGTAGACGATCCCGAGCACGAGCAGCGTGCCGATGGTGAGGGCGGTCCAGGCGAAGGCCCGGATCGTCCGGATCACGACGGGCTGGTAGGGCTCGACGAGGTTTTCCTCGAGCCTTCCCGAGGCCACGAGCGCCTCGTACTCCGCCGGCTTGTCGCGCTTGAACTCCGCCACCGACATCCTTCCCGTGAACACCACGGTGTCCATCGGGAACTTCTCCGGCCTCAGGTGGGTATTGAAGAAGTGCACGGTGAAGATGAAGCCGGTGGCGAGCAGCGCTTCGTCCGAATGCACGATGGTCGCCACGTTGATCAGCCAGCCCGGCAGCACCCGCGTGAACGCGACCGGGAACCACAGCATCAGCCCGGTCGACCCGATGATGAAGATTCCCCAGAAGACGGCGAAGTAGTCGAACTTCTCCCAGTAGGTCCAGCGCCCGTAGCGGGGCCGCGGGCCTGCCCCCACAAACCACTTGAGCGTGCCGATGAGTTCCGTGAGGTCCCGCCGGTTGAACAGCATCGACTCGGAACCGAAGACGAGCTTCACGATCGACCCGCCGTGTTCCCTGATGCGCTTGCGGTTCAGATCCCAGATGTGGACCACGAACAGACAGAACATGAGGGTGGCCGCGGACCGGTGGATGAACCCCGCTCCCTCGTAGCCTCCCAGCCGGCGCGCCATGAACGCGGCCCAGCCGGTGTAGGAGAACTTGAGGATCATCCCGGTGAGGGCCAGGCTGATGAAGCTCACGATCATGGTGACGTGGAGCGCCCGGTCGAGCCGGGTGAAGCGCTGGTACTGGAGTGCGTGCCGCCGGCCGCCTTCCATGGCTAGACGCTCCCCTCGTCCTTCTTCGGTCCAAGGCCACCGTCCGGGGCCTCGGGCCGGGCGGCTTCCACCACGGGCGCAGGCGGAATCGCGACTCGCCGCCGCTCGATCAGGGCTTCCTCCGCGGCCGCGGCTTCGCGCTCCTCGGCTTCTTCCTCGGCCTTGAGTTCGCGGCGCATCTGGAAGGCCCGCGGCAGCCAGAGCAGGGTGTGCGCCCCGCCCGCGAGGAACGTCCCGGCCAGGAGACTGGTCATGCCCCAGAACGTCCAGAACAGCCAGGGGTACTTCTGGGGATCGTGATGGGTCGCGTGGCTCAGGTACCCGGCGAACCGCCTCGAGGCGCCTTCATGGCACTTCTGGCAGGTCGCGACCACGTTGTCGCGCGACAGGTGGGAGCGCGGGTCGGAGATCTTCTGGATGTCGTGCGCGCCGTGACAGTCGTAGCACTTGGCGGTCTTGGCGTAGCCGAGCTGGCTCACCTTGCCGTGGTAGGTGTCGAAGTAGGTCTTCGCGATCTCCCCATGGCAGCGCCCGCACTTCTGCATGATGTCCATCCGGAAGCCGGAGGCATCCGCCCGCTGGATGGTGTGCGCGGAATGGCAGTCGTTGCAGACCGGCAGTTCCTTGTCGGTCTTCCCGAGCAGGGTGTGGTGGACGCTGCTCTCGAACTCCTCCTGGATCCCGTGGTGGCACTTGCCGCAGGTCGCCGGAACGTTCGCGCGATTCACCGTCGATGCGGGGTCCGTCCGCGGCAGGACGCCGTGCGCGGTGTGGCATCCCGTGCAGGTCGCGGTCACGGTGAGGCCGCTCTTCAGCAGGCCCTTGCCGTGGATGCTCTCGGTATAGGCCTCGATGATCCCGTGCTGCGGCCCCTGGTACCGCACGGCCGCCTTCTGACCCTCACGGTGGCATCGCGCGCAGAGCTTCGGGACATTGGTGGGGAAGGTCGGGGAGGTGCTCTGGAGTTTCCCTTCGATGCCGTGGGTGCCGTGGCATTCCTTGCAGGTGGGGGCGTTCGGATCGCCATCGGCCATCAGCTTTCCATGCCGGCTGACCGTGTACTGCTGGGCCACCTCGGTGTGGCAGGAAGCGCAGTCCACCTTCGTGGTGATGGTTTCGCAGGGACGGCGGCGCGAGACGTTCACGCCCGAGTGGCACTGCGAGCAGGCGATCTTCACGTGGCGGGAGTGCTGCACGTCCGCGAGGTCCACGGTCATCGAGCGCCCGTCCTTCGACTTGAGGCCGGTCTCCTGGTGGCACTTCATGCAGTCCGTGTCCGCCATGCCCTGGGTGTAGAAGACCTTGCGCACTTTGTGGGGCTGGTGACAGTCGACGCACGCGGGCAGGACGTGCGCCTCCTTCTCCCACAGTTCCCCCTTGATCACCTTGCGGTGGACTTCCTCGATGCTGGCGTGACAGGCGGTGCAGGTGCGCGCGATGTTGCCGCGCGCGATCGAGGAGGCGGGATCGGTGTGGGGCCGGATGTTGTGGGCGGTATGGCAGGAGGAGCAGTTGGCGGCCACCACCAGGCCTTTCTTGAGCAGGCCCTCCCCGTGGATCGATTCCGAGTAGTTCTCCAGGATGTGGTCCTGGTGGATCGCGCGCTGCCGCATCACCGCGGTGCCTTCCTGATGGCACTTGCCGCAGGTGAAGGGAATCCGGAGGGGGTACACGGGCGACAGCGGATCCTTGACCTTCCGGATGTCGTGCATCCCGTGGCACGAAGCGCAGGTGGGAGCGAGCGCATCGCCCCGCTTCATGGCCTTCCCGTGGAGGGACGCCGCGTGCTCCTTGACCTCGGCCTCGTGGCAGCCGCTGCAGTCCACCTTCTGGAGGGGCGTTTCGTGGGGCAGTTCCTTGCCCTCCAGGTCGACGTGGCAGTTCACGCAGGCGAGGCCCCCGTGGATCGACGCCGCGAAGCCCTTCTCGGAGACGTAGACCGAGACCGTCCGGCCCTTGCGTTCCCCGGTGATGTCCTTCTCGCCGTGGCAGGTGATGCAGTCCGAATTCTCCTGGGCGGCGGCCGGGCGGCCGGGCAGGAGGACGAACGCCAGACCGGCGAAAAGGGCCGGCAACGTGCGCCACGGGCCTACGGGGCTGAGCGGCTTGTTCCCCGGCACCGGATGGTCTCCCATGACAGGCTAAAGGTAGGCCCGCACGGGGAGGAGCGGCAATAGGCCATTTGGCCTGTTTGGCTCATCTTGGCTACGAAAATATTGCGCACTATCCGGCCAGCCGAACCTTTCCTTCGCGCGCCAGCTTGCGCAGATGAAGATGCATCACCCGCGCGGCCAGGTCATGGGCCGGGACGTTCCAGTGCGTGTCCTCGCCGAAGTCCCACTCCAGCTCCGGGCGCCGGCGGCGCGCGTCGCCGAGCTGGGGTTCAAGACCGAGGTTGGCGATCCCCGCCTGATCCAGGTACGGCCGGATCGATTGGAAGAGCGGCGTCTTCTCACCGCGGTGACCGGTGTTGAAGACGACCAGGGTGGCCCCGACCTGCGCCACCTCCCGGTTGAGCTTTTCGAGCAGCGCCACCATCAGTTCTTCCGGCGAGCCGGGCGACCTCGAAGCCTCGCCGGGGGCCAGGAATCGCGCCACCCGGCGGAGGCGGGGCCGATCGACCCAGGAGACAAAGGCGGCCTGAAAGGCCGAGTGATCGAAGAGCCAGGTGCGCGCGGGGCGCCGGCGCTCGGCCCGCGGCGCCGGCGTATCCACAAGCCTCAACACCCCGTTCTCGAGCAGAAACCGCGGCTTGTAGTACCGGCCGTAGGCGAAACCCTCCATGTTCCCGTCGAAGTCGTTGTCGCACATCAGGAGGACGACCACCTCGGGATCGAGGGGGGCGCCATCCGACTCGAAGGTGAGGATCTCCTGGTCGGTGGAGTACCCGCTGATCGACAGATTCAGCACGTCCACGTGATGCCCGCCCGTCAGTTCCGCGTCGGCATTCACCAGGTCGTGGAGGCGCGCGGCAACGGTGTGCGGTTCGTCCACCCCCACGCCGAAACCGAAGGAGTCGCCGAGGAGGAGAATCCGCCGCGTGCCGGGCCCCTTGGTGCGCGCGAAATCCGCGCCCCGGAAGCCCTGCGCGTTGACCCGGACGCGGCCCCGGTCCGGACCGCCCCGATAGTCCTCCCCCGAGGCGCCCGGGATCAGTCCCCAGCCGCGCAGGGCCTCGTAGCGCCAGAGTCCGCGATCCCCGCGGATGGTCCCGCGGGCTTCCAGTCCGGCGAGGCGAGCGACCCCTTCCGCGAAACCAAGAGCCAGCACGATTCCAAGCACATTCACGCCGCCCACCATCAGGACCTTGCGAAGGCGAATGACGAAACCGGTGGAGGAGGACGTCATCGAGGCGGGGGCTCCGGAGCTTCGGGACACTAGAGGCGGGCGAGCGGCCCGGCCGCGAACTGGCACAGCAGGGCGCCCACCACCGTCATCGACAGCCCCCAGATCATCAGGTTCTTGAAGAGGCCTCGCGCCATCTCCGGATCGGTGACCGTGGCCACGCAGAGCGCGCCGATGGTGGACAAGGGCGACACGTCGACGAGGGACGAGCCCACGTTGATGGACAGCGCGATGGCGATGGGATCGCCGCCTCCCACCTGCGCCGCGAGGGCCGACGAGGTGGGAAGGAACGCGGGCATCACCACCCCCGAGGTGCTGCTCCAGGTGGAGATGACCCCGGTGATGAACGCGACCATGCCGTTCACGGTGGCGGGTGTGGCGAGCGCCGCGAGGAGCGCGGTGACGAGCGCCATGCCTCCGGTCTTCTCGAGCACGGAGACGAGGGTGGTCATGCCCGTCACCATCACGATGACCGCCCAGGGAATGCTCCTGAGTGCCACCCGCTCATCGGCGGCGCCGAAGAGGATGAGGACGCTCGCGGCCACGAAGGCGGCGAAACCCACGGGCAGCGACAGGAAGAGCGTCCCCAGAATCCACAGGGCGAGAGTGACCAGGGTGAGGACCTGCGACGCCTTCAGCCTCTCGAGCGCCACCGCGGGCACGTCGAGTTCGCAGGGACCGTGGCGGCGCCGAAGCCAAAGCCAGGCGGCGGAGCCCACGATCACGTGGGCCGCGAAATTCGCGAAGAAGACCTTGCCTTCATGGTGGAGGAGGCCGGCCTTGGCCATGCCGTCGCGCGCGATGATCCCCACCGCGGAGAGCGAGGAGAGATTCCCGGCATTCGCCCCGTTCGCGATCATCAGGGCCACCAGAAAGGCGGGCGCCCCCGCGCGAAGGCCAATGACCATGGCCAACGGAGCCATGAGGGCGGTGGCCGCGACCGCGCCCGGACCGATGCCGGAGAGAACCGCGCCGAGAAGAAAGATCAGGGGCGGCACGAAACGAGGATCCCGAAGCGCGCCCAGGAACCGGCGAGCGAGCGCTTCGAGCGTGCCGTTCTGCTCGGCCAGGGCGAAGAGCAGGGTCACGCCGACCAGGGTGACGAACAACATGGCCGGGAAACCCACGGCCACCGCCTCGGGCTTAAGGCCCGCCACCCAGGAACCCAGGACCCACGAGAGGGCGAGAGCGATCAGGCCGACGTTGATCCGCGAGGTGCATGAGAGCGCGACCGCGACGATGAAGGCGATCAGGGACCAGGATGCCGGGCTCATTGGCCGCAGATTAGCCGTCTTTCGCCAGAGGAGTAACCTCCCCGTTCCCCTGCCCCGCGGGAAAGAGAACCAACCGGTGCACCCCTCCCTGGCCCACATCGACCATCGCCCCTGGCCCCTGCCAAAGTCACGGTGGACCTGGCGTCAGTCCTGGCGCGATCTCCTCTTCGCGCACTGGCCGATCGACGCGAACGCCCTGCGTCCTCTCGTCCCCGAAGGCCTGAAGATCCAGGAGTTCGACGGCACGGCCTGGATCGCCGTGGTTCCGTTCCGGATGACCGGGGTGATGCGGCGCCCGTTCCCCGACCTGCCCTGGATCTCCGCCTTTCCCGAGTTGAACGTCCGCACGTACGTGGAGCGGGAGGGACGGCCCGGGGTCTGGTTCCTGAGCCTCGACGCCACGAATCCGCTCGCGGTGTGGGCGGCGCGGACGTTCTTCCATCTCCCCTACCACCGGGCCGCGATGGCCCTCGTGGACGACGGCCGGCGCATCGAATATCGATCGCAGCGCGGCGACGCGCGTTTCGAGGGCACGTACGGGCCGGCCTCGGAGGTCCATGCGGCGGCGCCCGGATCGCTCGAGCACTGGCTGACCGAGCGGTACTGTCTCTACGCGCGCGACCTGAGCGGCTCAATCTGGCGCAACGACGTGCACCACGAGCCCTGGCCTCTGCAGCGGGCCGAGGCGGACCTTCGGGTGAACACCATGCTGGCCCCTCACCGCCTCGTCGTGTCCGACCGACCGGCCCTGCTGCATTTCGCGCGGCGGATCGACGTGGTGGTCTGGTCCGGCGAGCGGGTCGGCTGAGGGCCCGGCTCCCCGGAAATCAGCGCTTGGCCAGATCCGACGGGGTCAGCTCTCCGTCGAGGAGAACCTCATCGTCCCTGAAGGTCGCCCACGGCTCGCCCTTCGGCCCGACCACGCTGACCGTATCCATGCCGCGCTCCGCCGCGAACGCGCCCAGTCCGCGGACGATGGAGCGCCGCTCCTCGAGGCTCAGCAGCGTCCAGGTGCGGCTGACCGATACGAAGAGCGTGGTCCGGTACATTCGCGCGTCGTCGAAGAGATCCGCACCCGGCAGTCCCGCGACCTGGACCAGGCGCACTTCCGGGTCGACCACCTCCCTGGGGAGCGAGAAACTCAGGAATCCCGCGAGGGTGGTCACCGCGGCGGCCACGGCCACGACTCGAACCAGGATCCGGCGCTGGCGCCGCGCGCTCTTTGCACGCGCGAGGGCGGCCGCGGCCGCCTGGTTGGTCCGGGGCAGAAGCAGATGACGAGGGGGCCTGGAGGGCCTCCGCTTCAGGCTCGCCTCGAGCCGCAGCCGCTCCCAGAGAAGATGGTCGGCGACGTAGAGCAGGGGCTCGAGCTCGGCGGGGCTGCCCTGCGCGAGATCGGCGCTTCGCCGCAGCGAGGTTCGCAGCAGGAGCATGGCGTTCGCGACCGCTCTCACCTGGGCCCGGTGCTCGGCGGAGGGGGCGTCATCCTGCAGCGCCCGAGCGCAGATCAGGTCGTCGGAACTGAGGATCAGGTCGAGCGCGCGGCGCCTTTCCGCCGCGTTGGCTTCCGAGTTCAGGACGCCCACGCTGGACTTGCCGAGGAACACGTCGAGGTCGAGCTGCCAGACCTCGGGGGAACGGGGTCCCGTGAGGTACCGCTCGACGATGGCCGCGTTCTCCTCGAGCTTTCCAAGCTCGTACGCGCGGACCGAGGGCAATTGCTCGACGTCGGCGGGCCGCCCGGCCTCGGCCTCCGC
>DAORUA010000052.1:8935-15098 GCA_035432945.1 Vicinamibacteria bacterium
CCCGACAGGTCCACCTCGCCGGTCTTGAGATCGGGGCGTTTGATCGAAGCGGGAGGAGGCTCCGGAGCCTCCTCCGCCGGACTCGGAAGCCCGGCGGTCGGAGCGGTCTCCATCTCCGTCGTCGAGACCCCGGTTTCGCGGGCCGCGGCGGGAGGCGGACCTTCTTCCGCGGGAGCCTGCCCTTCCTCCCCCGGACCCTCGACGGCCGCGCGGAACCGGCGCATCGCGCGCACCACCTCGAGGCCCGAGATGTCGATCTCGCCGGTCACGAGGTTGGGCCTTTCGGCGACCGGCGGGGGGGAAGGCGGGGACGGCGGCGCCGAGGGCTCCTCGCCGAGCAGCGCGGCGAGCGGCGCCGCGGCCTCCGGCGGGGGCGGCTGACCCGGAGGGGCGGAGGCGAGCCGGCGCGTCGCCCCGCCCGCGGCGCTTCCCCTGAGGGGCTGGCCCCCCGCATCGGCGAGAAGCTGATTCCAGGAGTTCAGCACCTTCACGTTGGTCTCGACCACGGCGACGCTCACGCGGGGATGGAACAGCTTCGGGCCGAGCGATATCTTCAGCGCCGAGAATCGGCGGAGCAGGGCGCTCGCGGTGAAGCTCGCGGCGTCGGGTTTGGCGGCGGCCTCCTGGGCGAAGGCCTTCAAGGCGCCGGTGATGGTCGCGACTTCGCCCTCATCGAGAACCACCGCGGGCGCGGCCCACGATGTCTCCAGCGCCACCACCGCGTCCTCGAGCACCACGGTGGGGGCGACCTTCCGCTCCGGTCCGATGGGCCCGGCCAGCCACCTGGTGAGGACGTACTCGTACTTGCTCTGGGAAGTGATGGAGAAGGGCAGCAGCCGGTAGAAACGAGCCAGGCTGTCGATGGTCTGGTGGTGCAGGGGCGCGTTCTCGCAGGCCCAGCGCACCCGGTAGGCCTCGATCGCGGCATCCCTCGAGATCACCCTCTGGTGACACGCCTCCAGCAGCGCCCAGCTTCGCTCGACCGCGTCGAGCGCTCCCTCTACGTCGCCGTGCCGGAGAGCCTGCCGCCAGTCCCTGAACACGGCGGCCAGTTCGACGAAGGGATCGGGCCCGCCGCCCACGAAGGGCTCGAGTTCGACCACGAAACGGTAGGCCCTCGCCAGCGACAGGCCCAGGGCCACGCGCGTCCTGAACCGCTTCTGGAGCGAGTCGATGGCGGTGATATCGGAGGCTCGGACCATGGGGCTACCGGATCTTCACCACGCGGCCCGACTCGTCGACTTCGTAGATGAAACCGCCGTCGAGGGCCTGCTCGGTGGCCTGGATGATGAATCGGCCCCGGAGGGAGGCGGTGGTGGGCCAGAGGGGCACCATGGAGTACCGCACCCTGGGCGCGTCCACGTAAAGGTCGGCGACGGTGGAGCCGAAGGCGGCATGCGCATAGCTGTTGAGTTCGTGGAGCCGCGCGTACCGCCTCCCCGGGTCGGTAATGGACGAGGGCGGCAAGGGGACCGGGCTCAGGAAGAAGAGCTGCTGATCCGCAACCATGGTCTTGAGCGTGCCGATGACCGCTCTCTCCGCGGCGAGGCGGCGCGCGGCCAGGAACTGGGGCACCGCGATCGTGGCCAGGATGCCGAGGACGGCGATGACGATGAGCAGTTCCACCAGCGAAAAGGCAGCCTCACGGCGCCGCCTGGCCGGACCGGAAGGGGCGATCGCAGGGCTCATGTGGCCCGACGCCTGGAACGCCGCGCGCGAGTTCTCAACCATCATTCGATCATTCAGGGGACTGCCGGGTTTTCGTCACTGGGGGAAGGCGTGGATCTTAGATCCTTCGCTCTCCACATAGGATGCCCCTTTTCGTGGCTAGACTTGTGTGATGAAAGCACGCGGTTCGTTCCGGCAACTGCTCCTCGCGGCCGGCGGTAGCGTCGCCCTCGTCCTCGGCGCATTCGGGCCGGGCTCCGTGGACGCCGCGGAGCGGGACGCCGTGCGCGCCTGCACCCGCCCGGGCGCCGGTTTCTTCGCCCGCGATGCCGCGGGCCAGGCCTCGGGCCTCGAATACGACATCCTCAGGAGTTTCGCGGACACCCTGAAAGCCGACCTCGTCATCGACGACGCCCCTTCCTTCGACGAACTGCTCACCCGCGCCGAGGGTGGCCGCTGTCACATCGCCGCGGCCGGCATCACCGTGACCGAGGAGAGGAAGAAGCGCTTCGCCTTCTCCACTCCCTACTTCCCCAATCGCGTGCTGATCGTCCAGAAGGCCCCGACCGCGTTCCTGAAGACGGACGACCTGAAGGGCCAGCGCATCGCCGTGGTAGGCGGGACGTTCCAGGCCCGGCTCCTCGCGGCTCTGCCCGAGGTCAAGGTGGTGAGCGTGAACAATGATGACGCGCTCTTCGACGCGGTATCGAGGGGCCAGGCCGATGCCCTCGCCTGCGACTCCGCGGTGGTCCTGCACCATCTCGGCCGCCACCCGGAGTTCAGCACCGCCTTTCCGCTCGGCGAGCGTTCGTTCTTCGCCTTCGCGTTGCCCCTCAAGTCGAACCTCCTCGGTCCGCTCAACGAGCACCTCAAGACCCTGACTCGGACCGGCGACTTCGCGAGGATGCTCGCGAAGCACTTCGGCGAGGCCAACGCCGAGTTCCTGGCCTCCGAGATCGCGAGCAACGCCCCGAAGCCGTAGCCCTGGCCTACCAGTTCGAGGGTCGGTAGTCCTTCAGGAACTTGCCGTAGACGTGCTCGCCGGTGAGGAGCCCTGAGAAGAACGGATCGCACACGCGAGCGGCGCCATCCACGATGTCGAGAGGCGGCGCGAAGTCCAGTTCGGCCTTCTTGCGGTCGGCGTGAATTGCGGGGTCCTCGTCGGTGACCCAGCCGGTGTCGACCGCGTTCATGTGGATGCCGTCGTTGACGTAGTCGCGCGACGCGGTCAGGGTCATCATGTTGAGCGCGGCCTTGGCCATGTTGGTGTGCGGGTGCTTGTCGGTCTTGGTGCCGCGCGAGAAGATGCCTTCCATCGCCGACACGTTCACGATGTGCTTGTCTCGGCTCGGGACTCGCAGCATCAGAGGCTTGAGACGAGCGCAGAGAATGAAGGGCGCCACCGCATTCACGAGCTGGACCTCCAGCATCTCCGCGGTGGGCACGTCGGCGAGGGCGAGGCGCCAGGTGTTCTGCTGGCGCAGGTCGACCTGCTGGAGGTCGGCGTCGAGCTGCCCCTGGGGGAAGAGATCGTCGCGGCGCGTGTCGTCGTCGTACGCGTATCGGATCTGCGACAGTTGCGCGGAGGCCACGACGCCAATGCCGCTGCGTCCGCCGTTCAGGGTCATGAGCCCGGCGCGATCGACGCCGGTCGAACCCGAGAGGGACTTCCCTCCTTCGAGGGCCGCCTTCAGGCTCTCGTGGCTCTTCAGCACGCCGTAGATGTCGGGGCCGAAATCGGTGGCCGGCCGCGACTCGGTGGACAGAAGGTCCTCGTAGAACCCGGGCGGACGGCGCACGGTCTGGCAGGCGTTGTTGACGATGATGTCGAGGCGGGGAAACGAGTGCTCGACATAGCGCGCGAAGATTTCGACGCTCGGGGGATGGCGCAGGTCGAGACCGTGAACGTGGAGACGGTGCTTCCACGCCGCGAAATCGGGCTCGCGCGAGTAGCGAAGCGCCGAGTCCTGCGGGAAGCGGGTGGTCGCGATGACCTCGGCGCCGGCCCGGAGCATCTTGAGCGCGGTCTGGAAGCCGATCTTCACCCGCGACCCGGTGACGAGGCCGACGCGGCCCTCGAGCGACGTGGTCTGGAAGCGCTTCTGGTAGTTGAAATCGGCGCACTCGTGGCACATCGAGTCGTAGAAGTGGTGGAGCCGGGTGAACTCGGTCTTGCAGACGTAGCAGGCCCGCGGCTTCTTCAACTCGCGAGGCGGTGCGGCCACGGTGTCACCGGCGAGAGCGGGCGCCACGAAGACCGAGGCTTCGCGCGCCTGACGGATCCCCGTCACCGCGCGAGACTCGCGGTCCTGCGCCTCCTCGCCCAGCCGCCGCACGCGTCGGAGCGTCTTGACCAGGCGCTTCTCCTGATACGACGCAGGGCGCGAGGCCTGGCCGGCCGCGATCAGCAGCGCCTGGCGCATCTCCAGCGGCACCGACGCGAGCACGCCCCGGTCCGCGACGATCCTCTGGAGAAGCTCGGTGCAGCGACGCACCTCGTCGAGATCGAGCTCAGCGGCTCCGGAAGGCGGATCGAGGAGAGCGGAGTCGGGGGAGGGGCGGGTCATCAGCCATTCATTCTCTCAGGCGGGGTGAGTCGGGGCGTACACTCGTCATGTCCGCCCGTGCGTGGGGGAAGAAATCAGGAGCGCTCATGACCTTCCGTTTCGCAGCCGTCGCCCTGGCGGTGGCCCTCAATCCCACCTTCGCCTTCGCCCAGGATCCGACCGAGCCGGACGCCGAAGGATGCAAGGACACGCCGGTCCTGACCCGGCTGCCGGGGTGCAAGATCCTCCGCTGCGACAGCAAGGAGTTCGACGCCATGGATCTCCAGGTCGGCGCCATCCGGGACAGCGGCGACGCTCCCATGACGACGCTCGAAGGGGCCACCGACACCGTCACCTACGTCTGTCCGGCCCGGCTCTCATCGCTCCAGATCGTGCGCAACGCGGAGAACGCCCTGAAGACCGCGGGCTTCACCGTGGTCTTCAGCGGCAGGATGGGCGGCGATACTCCGACGGTGACGGCCCGGAAGGGGGGCCGGTGGGCACAGGTCTACGCCGAGCCCTGGAACGAGTTCAGCGGGTACGTGCTGCAGACCGTCAACGTCCAGGGGATGGCCCAGAAAATGGAGGCCAGCGCCGATTCGCTCTCCAGGGAAATCGACAAGGCGGGCCGGGTCGCGGTTTACGGCATCACCTTCGACACCGGGAAGGCGATCCTCCGCCCCGAGTCGGACAAGGTCCTGACCCAGATCGCCGCCCTCCTCACCGCCAACCCGTCCTGGAAGATGAGAGTGGAGGGGCACACCGACAACGTGGGTGAAGACGCGGCGAACATCACGCTTTCCGAGCAGCGCGCGGCCGCCGTGGTCGACTGGCTGACCCGACACGGCGTGGACCGCGGCCGGCTCACCTCCCTGGGCCTGGGCGACACCAGCCCGGTGGCGGACAACGGCAGCGAAGAAGGCCGGAGCCTCAACCGCCGCGTGGAACTCGTCAAGCAGTAAAGCGCCCTACCGCGGCCCGGGCGGGAGGTGGTCGAGGAAGTACCGGGCGATCAGCTTGTAGACGTGGGGCGTGGTGCCGGGTCCCTCCGAAATCGAGTGGCTTCGGTTCGGGTAGACCATGGTGTCGAACGGCTTGCCCAGTTCGACGAGCCGGTTGATGAGGCGCTCCGTCCCCTGGTAGTGCACGTTGTCGTCCCCCGAGCCGTGGACGATCAGGAGGTTCCCCTTCAGTCCCTCGGCGAAGTTGATGGGCGAACCGATCCGGTAGCCCTCGGCGTTCTCCTGGGGCAGGCCCATGTAGCGTTCCTGGTAGATGGTGTCGTAGAGCTTCTGGTCCGGCACCGGCGCCACCGAGACGCCCACGCGGAAGACGTCGGGGAAGCGGAACATCGCGTTCAAGGTGTTCGATCCCCCGCCGCTCCAGCCCCAGATGCCGACGCGGTCGCGATCGATGTAGGGACGCAGCTCGGCCAGCACGCGGGCCGCCGCCGCCTGCTCCGCGGATGACAGGTCCCCCACCGAGCCGTAGACCTTCTTTCGCCAGGCCGCGCCCTTCGGCGCCGGCGTTCCATGATTGTCGAAGCTCACCACGATGTAGCCAGCCTCGGCCAGGGCGCGGTGGAAGAGCATGCGTCCGCCGCCCCATCGATCGGTCACGGTCTGACTCGCGGGTTCCCCGTACACGAAGACGATCACCGGGTAGCGCTTCTTCGGATCGAAGCCCTTCGGCTTGAGCATCCAGCCGTCGAGAGGAATGTGAATGCCGGAGCCGATGTCGACGATGAAGAACTCCACGGCCGGCGTCAGCAACGGGGCAACCTTCGCGGCCAGGGCCGACACATCAGTGAGAGCGCGCAGCGACCTGTGTTCGGGCAGAGCCACCACGTCCTGGACGGGCGGCTGGTCGTAACGCGAGTACGCGTGGAAGGCCATGCGGCCGCCCGGAGCGACGTTGTACGAATGAGAGCCGGGCTGACTCTCGGGGGT
>DAORUA010000053.1:0-6016 GCA_035432945.1 Vicinamibacteria bacterium
CCGACACCACGGTCAAGATCGGCTCCTTCACCATCAACGGCGCCTTCGTGGGCGGCGTGGTCCTGCCCGGGCTTCTGGTCACCGGGCTGATCCTCTGGCCGTGGCTGGACCGCAGTCCGAAGGAAGCGACCGGGGTCTGGTTCGCCAAGACGCGCCGCAAACAGAACCTCGCCTTCATTCTGCTCTGCATCTTCATCCTGGCCCTCACCTTCGTGGGCACGGTGATGCGAGGCCCGTACTGGAACATCTACTGGCCCTGGGAAGTCTGGCCCGAAATTCCGGGGCGCATCTAGGTCACGATCATGGAGAAACGAACGAACTCCCCGTATCCGCGAGTCGACCGCCCGGTCCTGGCCATCGTCGGCGTCCTGCTCGTCATCTCGACCGTCCTCTTCGCCCGCAACGACCGCGAGCATGAATGGCGCTGGTATCAGGCCGAGTTCAAACGCCTGGTGGCCGAAAAGTACGGCCCGGACAAAGCGAAGACCGTTCCTTCCGGCCTTCAGCAGATCTGGATTCCCAGCATGGCCAAGGCCGACCGCTGCGTCACCTGTCACCAGGCCCTCGGCTGGAAGGGCTTCGAGACCGCGGACGAACCGTTCCGGACCCACCCTCAGGAGATCCTGAAGAGCCATCCGCCCGAGACCTTCGGCTGTACGTCATGCCACGGAGGCCAGGGCTGGGCCATCGACGCCGGCCCCGCTCACGGGCCCATCGAGCACTGGACCGAGCCGCTGCTCGGCAAGCAGCTGGGCGGGGAGTATTCGCTCGTCGACAACAAGGCGGCGCTCATGCAGATGAACTGCAACGTGTGCCACCGCTACGAGCGCGAGACCAAGGGCGCTGACGCCATCAATCACGCGAAGAAGCTGGTCGCGGACAAGGGCTGCCGCGGTTGTCACGTGGTGAACGGCCGCGGCGGGACCATCGGACCGGACCTCACCTTCGTGGGCGACAAGGAGGCGGAGCAGTACGAGTACGGCCGTCTCTCCGGCCAGAAGACCTCCTTCGCCTGGCACGTCGCCCACTTCAAGGACCCGCGGGCGCTGGTGACCGAGACGGTCATGCCCAACTTCAACTTCACCAGCAAGGATGCCCAGTCCCTGGCCATGCTGATGCTCTCGTGGAAGAAGTCGCCCGTCCCTGCGGCCTTCATCCCCGGGGTGCCGGACACCGAACCGCAGACCGAACAGGAGAGGACCGACGAGGAGCGCATGAAGACGGGCCCGGGCGGCTGGTTCGTCAAGACCGGCTGCTTCGTGTGCCACTCCATCTCCGCCCTCGGGGTGAAGAGTCCCGCCCAGATCGGGCCGGACCTGAGCACCGCGGTCGAGGACGTGCAGTCCCGATTCGGGCGGACCCTCGACGACTTCCTTCGCGAACCCACGGGCACCATGGCCGTGGTGCTCTCCCGCCAGATCATCCTCTCGCCGGAGGAGAAGGCGGTGGCCATCAGCAAGCTTCGCGAGGCGTATGCCGAGCATGAGAAGCAGAAGGCGTCCAAGGACAAAAAGGCGGCTCCGGTGGCGGCTCGCCACTAAATCAAAGGTGAGGAAAACAACAATGCGTACAGCAAGAGCAACGGAGATGTCCCGATTCGGCATCCTCGCCCTGGCGGTCTTCGCCGTGGCGTGCGCCCCCAGCGCTCCCAAGGGAGCCCAGAGAGCGGGAGGAGGGGCCACGTCCGACGTGGCCATCGCCGCCCAGAAGACCTACGTCGCCCCCGGAGACCTGGACGAGTACTACATGTTTTCCTCGGGCGGCCATTCCGGTCAGGTCTACGTTTACGGCGTTCCTTCCATGCGGCATCTGTCCACGATTCCCGTGTACACGCCCTATCCCGCCACGGGTTACGGTTTCGATGACGAGTCGAAGAAGATGCTCGGCGACCTCACCTGGGGCGATGTTCACCATCCCTCCCTCTCCGAGACCAACGGCGACTACGACGGCCGCTGGCTCTTCGTGAACGAGATGAACGGGCGCCTTGCCCGCATCGACCTGCGCGACTTCAAGACCAAGCAGATCATCGGTCCGATCCCCAACGTCTCCGGGAACCACGCCTCGGCCTTCGTCACCCCGAACAGCGAGTACTCGGTCATGGCCTCCCGCTTCTCCATTCCCATTCCCAAGGGCACGGTGGCGGGCGTCGACAAGTACGCGACCGACTACAAGGGCGTGATCACCGGCATCAAGATCGACCCGAAGTCGGGTGAGATGAGCTTTGGCTGGCAGATCGTCATGCCGCCTTTCGACTACGACCTCGGCGACGCGGGCAAGAAGGTCTCCAACGGCTACGTGTTCTTCACCTCGTACAACACCGAAAAGGCCACGGGGAAGCTCGAAGTCACCTCGACCCAGAAGGACCGCGACTACATCGCCATGGTCGACTGGAAGCTCGCGGAGAAGTCGGCGGCCGAAGGCAAGGGCAAGATGATCGGCGGGGTCAAGGTCCTCGATCCCAAGGAAATTCCCGGCCTCGTGTACTTCCTGCCCTGCGGCAAGTCGCCTCACGGTGTCGACGTCGCTCCCGACGGCAATTGGATCGTGGGCTCGGGCAAGCTCCAGGGCGTCACCACCGTGTTCAACATGGAGAAGATCCAGACCGCGATCAAGAACAAGAACTTCACCGGCGATGAGGACGGGATTCCCGTGCTGAAGTACGAGGACATCAAGGACGCCGAAGTGACGGTGGGTCTCGGACCCCTGCACACGCAGTTCGGGCCCGACAACTGGGCCTACACCTCGCTCTTCGTGGACAGCGCGATCGCGAAGTGGAAGCTCGGAACCTGGGAAGTGGTGGACAAGGCTCCCATGTCCTACTCCATCGGTCATCTGAGCGCGGCCGAAGGCGACACCGTGAGCCCGGACGGCAAGTACCTGGTGGGCCTGAACAAGCTCTCCCACGGACGCCACCTCTCGGTGGGCCCGAGCCAGCCCGAGTCATCGCAGCTCGTGGACATCAGCGAGGAAAAGATGAAGCTCATCTACGACGCCTTCACCGAGCCCGAGCCCCACTACGCCCAGATCATCAAGGCGGACAAGGTGAAGCCGATCGAGGTCTATCCGAAAGAGGAGAACAAGCATCCCTACGCCGTCTGGGACGTCAAGGACGCGGGCGTCACCCGGAACGGCAACAAGGTCCTGGTCAAGATGGTGGCGGTCCGCTCCACCCTCACTCCGACCGACTTCGAAGTGAAAGCGGGCGACGAAGTCACCATCGCCGTCACCAACATCGAGCAGACCACCGACGAGCTCCATGGGTTCGGCCTGCTCGACTACAACATCAACATCGTCGTGGATCCGGGCGAGACCAAGCAGGTCACGTTCAAGGCCAAGAAGTCCGGTGTGTTCCCGTTCTACTGCACCAACTTCTGCTCGGCTCTGCATCAGGAGATGCAGGGCTACTTCATCGTGCGCTGAGGTTCGTCCTAGCGAACCGATAGCGTTTTCGCAGTCGTGGGGTCGTGGTCCCCTCCCTCTGGACCACGGCCCCTTCTTCAGAAAGGGGTGTCGCATGCGTGACTTCCTGAAACGGGCGAATGCCTTCCTGGACGCACCCCTCGATCTCGGTCCCCGGGTGATGGTGCTGTGCGCCGCTCTCGCCCTCATTCCGACCTTCACCTCGCCCCTGTACACCATGACCATGTTCGCGCCCCAGTACCCGGAAGGACTGCGGTTGTACATCTACAGCTACAAGCTGGTGGGCGGGAACAACGGCCAGGACATTCCCGAGATCAACGTGCTCAATCACTACATCGGCATGCGCGACCTGGTCTCCGAGGAGTTCGGCGAGTTCAAGTGGATGCCGTTCGTCATCGGCGGGTTTTCTCTGCTCTTCCTCCGCACCCTGGTCATGGGCAAGATGACCCATCTCGTCGATTCGCTGGTCCTGTTCGTCTACTTCGGCGTCTTCGCCCTGTGGTCCTTCGGTTACAAGATGTGGAGCTACGGGCACAACCTCGCGCCCACCGCGGCGGTGAAGGTGGAGCCATTCATGCCGCCCATGTACGGGTACAAGCAGCTCGCGAATTTCGAGGTCTACAACTACCCGGCGGTGGGGTCTTATGCGCTCGGCGCTTCGGCCTTTCTGCTCGTCATGGCCTTCCTTTTGGCCGCGAAGCGCGCGCGCCAGGCGCCCTCCGCCTAGAGGCGGTCATGCGAATAGGGGCGATCGGGGCAGTGATTCTTCTCGGGCTCGGGGTTCCGGCCCGCGCGCAGGTGGATGACGGGGCGGTGGCGCTTGGGCAGCTCGAGGGCCGGCCGGCGCGCTCCGATCTCTCGCCCCTGCAGGCGCGCGTCGACGAGGCTCCTGCGGGCTCGACCGTGGTTGTGCCCCCGGGCACGTATCGAGGCGATCTATTCCTGGACCGCCCCATCACCCTGCGGGCCGGTGGCGACGTCACCCTTATCGGATCGGGGCATGGGAGCGTTTTGCGAGTGCGCGCCCCGGGGGTGACTATCGAGGGTTTCACCATCGATGGTCAGAAGGGCGGGGACCTTGGCCGGGATTCCTCGGGCATCCATGTGACCGGCGCCGACGCCACCATCAGGCGCTGCCGCATCCGGAACGCCATCTTCGGGGTCTACCTGCGGGAATCGAGCGGCACCGTGGTCGAGGATGTCGAGATCGTGGGTATCCCCGGCCTCGACCCGGGCGAGAAGGGGTCGGGCATTCATCTGTGGAACTCGCAGGGGTTCCGGCTGGAGCGAAACGTGATCCGCGATGTCCGCGATGGCTTCTACGTCCAGTCCTCGGCTGGGGGAGTGATCCGCGGAAACCGGGTGAGCGATGTCCGCTACGGCCTCCACTACATGTTCTCGGACGACAATCTCTTCGAGGACAACGTGTTCGAAAACGGGGCGGCCGGGGCGGCGCTCATGTATTCGCAGCGGATCGTCTTCCGGCGGAACCAGTTCATCCGCAACCGCGGCTTCGCGTCGGTGGGCCTGCTGCTCAAGGCCTGCGACGACGTCCTGGCCGAGGACAACCTCCTGGCCGACAACGCGCGCGGCATCTTCATGGAAGGTTCCTCGAGGAACATCGTGCGGCGGAACGTGATCGCGGGCTCCGACGCGGCCGTGGTCCTCTACGACTCGGTGTCGAAGAACCAGTTCGAATCGAACTCCTTCGTCTCGAACCGGACGCCCCTGCTCCTGGTGGGAACACGCACCGACACGATCTTCACCGGGAACTACTACACCTCCAATCTCGAGCCTGATCTCGACGGCGATGGCGCGAGCGACCGCGCGTTCACCCTCGGGAGCGTCTTCGATCACTTCCGCGGCAATGTGATCGCCGCGGACCTGATGGTCGACACCCCGGCCGCCGAGGCCCTGGGCCTGGCCGAGCGCACGTTTCCGGTGCTCCGCAAGATCGCGGTCGCGGACGACCGTCCCCTGGCCAAGGCTCCGCTGCTTCCCGCGGTACCGGTGGCCGCGCGCGCCCGGGGGGCCGCCAGCCGGTTTGGCATCGCGATTTCGGCCGCCCTCATGGTGGTGGCTCTTGCCGGATTTCACCTCGGGCAGCGCCCGGGAGGCGCTTCATGATCTCGTTCCGCGGTTTCGGCAAGACGTACGGCAAGCACCAGGCGGTCAGGCACCTTGACCTGAAGGTGGGGCCGGGCGAAGTGGTCGCTCTCCTCGGGCCCAACGGATCGGGGAAGACCACGTCGCTCAAGGCCGCGGCTGGACTGGTCAAACCCACGAGCGGCGTGGTGCTGGTGGGGAATCCCGGGCGGCCCTCGAGCGAGCCGGAGGCGCGTCGTTGCCTTTCCTTCCTTCCCCAGCGCGTCGCCTTCCAGGATTCGCTGTCCGGCCAGGAGGTCCTGAACTTCCATCGCCAGATTCGCGGCGTCGACGCGGCCCACGCTTCCGCGGCGCTCGGCGTCGCCTCCCTGAACGGCGCGGTGGTTCGCGCGGTGTCCACGTATTCGGGCGGGATGCTCCAGCGCCTCGGTCTCGCGGTGGCGCTGCTGCCGGACGCGCCGGTGTTCCTTCTGGACGAGCCCACCGCGGC
>DAORUA010000053.1:6116-14807 GCA_035432945.1 Vicinamibacteria bacterium
GACGCGGAGTTCACGGAAGGCGAACTGGTGGTTCGCGGTCCGGCGGGCATGCGTCCCCGCGTGATCGAGTTGATCCTGGCCCGGGGGCATCAGATCGTGGACCTGGTGGCCGAGGATGGTCGTCTCGACGACCTCTATCGGGAGATGGTCGGCCCGCAGGGGGAGGCCCGGTGAAGAACCTGGCCCCGCTCCTGCTCTGCCTCACCCTCGTCTCGTGCGACGGCGAACCTCATCCCGAGGAGCTGGTCAAGGGCCAGGACATGTGCGCCACCTGCCGAATGCCCGTGTCGGACGGGCGATTCGCCGCCCAGATCACGGCCCCCGGAGAACTGCCGCGGTTCTTCGACGACCCCGGATGCTTCGCCGAGTTCATCAAGACCGGCGAGGTGAAGGAGAAGGGCGCCATCGCGTGGGCGGCGGACCACCGCACCGGGACCTGGGTGCGCGCCGACCGCGCGATCTATACCCGCGTGCCGAAACTCACCACGCCGATGAACTACGGTCTGGTGGCCCACGAGAACGCCGCGTCACGGGACTCGGATCCCGACGCGAAGGGCGGGCAACCGGTGTCGCTTCAGGAAATCTTCGGCCCCAAGGGGCCCCCCACGGGAGCGAAACCATGAACCTGCGCCTGTTCGCGGCCGAGGAACTGAAGATCGCGCTTCGCTCGCGCTGGACCCAGATCTTCGCCGTGGTCTTCGCCATCCTCGCCGCGGGTGTGGCTGCCGCGGGCTACGTCATCTCGGGCGGGCACGGAGTCCAGGACTTCTCGCGCACCTCGGCCTCGCTCGTGCATCTCGTGGTGCTGATCGTGCCCCTGGTGAGCCTGATGCTGGGCGTGCTCTCGCTCTCCCTGGAGCGTGGCGCCGCCGAAATGGTCTTCGCCCTTCCGGTCTCCCGGTGGACCATTCTCCTCGGCCGCATGCTGGGGCTCTTCGTGGCCCTCGCTCTCGCCCAGTCCTTCGGCTTCGGCCTCGCGGGACTGCTCGTTTACACCCAGTCCGGTCCCGAGGGGGTGGGGGATTTCATCATCGTCCTGGGCGCCTCGCTCCTGGCCACCGCGGTGTTCCTCGCCCTTGCGGCCCTGCTCTCCGCGGACGCCTTCGGTCGAAGGCGCACGAAGGCGCTGGCCCTCGCTCTCGTCGCCTGGCTGGTGGGCGAGGTGTTCATCGACCTCGCGGCCCTTGGCCTCGCGACCTTCCTCCCCTCCGGCGCCGCTTCGCGCGTCCTCATCCTCGCGAGCCTCCTGAACCCCATCGGCGCCCTGCGTACCGGCGCGCTCCTTCTGGTGGAGGGAACGGGTGCTTTCGGCGCGGCCTCGCTCGCGCTGCTTCGATTCACCCACGGACCGGCCGGAGCGACGGTGCTCATAGCGCTGTCTCTCCTGACCTGGATCGTGGTTCCCGCCCTCTGGGCAGGCCGCCGCCTCGAACGCGCGGATATCTAGCAGGGCGCCGACAAGCGCCCTGCGTATCCCGGCGAAAGCCGGGATCCACTCCCCCCTATCTGCCCGGACCAGGAATCAAACCCGCTCGAAGACCACGCCCCGCACGAGGACATCGAACGCGACCGGCTTCGTGAACAGCAGGCCCACGGTGTCGCCCTCGTTCGCGGTCTCCACGATCTTGCCGAGCGTCTCGATGCCCACGATCCGGCGGCGGATCACCTCGCCCTGCGGCGATCGGAACGAGATCTCGTCGCCCTTCGCGATCCGACCGCGGATCACGCGGCCGGTGGCGACCATGCCCCGTCCCGTGATGGTGAAAACATCCTCCACCTCGAAGGCGAATGATGCGGTGCTGGTTCCGGGGTCAGCCGGGGGTCGGGTCGGTGGCGGCGCCGACGGCGTCGCTCCCGGTTCCGGGCGCCTTCGACGGAAGAACGAGCCCAAAGACGCGAGCAGGCCCCTGGGAGCCTCCGTCCCGCACCTCGGACAGGCCGTCGACCCGTCGGGTATCTCGCAATGGCAGTTGCCGCAGCTGTTCAAAGGCGGTCTCCTTCGGATGTCGAGCATAGCGTCTCGCCCATTGGGCCTTCCGCGAGGGCACGACACCGGGGACGTTCGGGCAATAGACTCTGCGGGCTCATGAGTCTCGAAGTCCCCAAGAACGGCGGAGCCCTGGCCAGGGTATTCGCTCTCCTCACCGCCGTGTTCGTGGCCTGGTCCGCCTGGGCCCTGGGCACGAATTCCCTCCCCCCGCTCGCCACGGACCGCGGACGGATCGACTCCGCGATTTCGCTGAACCTCGTTGTCTCCGGGATCGTCTTCCTGGGCGCGCACATCGCCCTGGTGATGGCCCTGCTCCGGCGGCCCCGGGAAGCGCGGATCCCCCATGAGAACGTCCGCGTGGAGATGCTGTGGACGGCCCTCACCGCGATCGTGCTCGTGGCGCTGCTCGTGAATTCCGAGATCGACGCCCGCGCCCTCGCCCGCGGCGGCGCAGGTCCCGGCGCGGAGCCGCCGGTCGTGGTCGAGGTCGTGGCGCAGCAGTTCGCCTGGAACTTCCGGTTGCCTGGCGAGGACGGGATCTTCGGCCGCACCGATCCGAAGCTCGTGGATCAGGCCGAGCTGAATTTCATCGGTCTCGACCGGAAGGACCCGGCGGCCGAAGACGACATCATCCTTCCCCAGGGCCTGCTCGTCCTGCCCGCCGGGCGCGAGGTGCGCGTGCGCCTGCGGTCGCTCGACGTGATCCACAGCTTCTTCGTGGCTCCCTTCCGGGTGAAGCGCGACGCCATGCCCGGCATCGCGACGGAGTTCTCCTTCACCCCGACCGTGATCGGAAGGTTCGAGCTCGCCTGCGCCGAGCACTGCGGCCTCGGGCACTACCGGATGCGGGGGATGGTGGAAGTGGTCGCGAAGGCGGAATGGGCGGGCAAGATAAAGGAGGCCGTGCAATGAGCGGTCACCGCGAATCGCAGGGATTCCTTTCCCGCTACGTCTTCTCGCTCGACCACCGCGTGATCGGCCTGCAATACCTGATGACCGCGATGGGCATGGCGCTCGTAGGCGGTCTCCTGGCCCTGCTGGTGAGGATCCAGATCGCGTGGCCCTCCCACGAGTTCAAGGCGGTCGCCCGGTTCCTGCCCCAGGGGTTCGACGAAGGCATCATGAAGCCCGAGTTCTACGCGGCCCTCTTCACCATGCACGGGACGATCATGATCTTCTTCGTGCTCTCCGCGGCCCTGATCGGAGGCTTTGGAAACTACCTGATCCCCTTGCAGGTAGGGGCTCACGACATGGCCTTCCCCCGGCTCAATGCTCTCTCCTACTGGATCTACGCGATCTCGTCGGTGGTGATGCTCACGTCGTTCTTCACTCCGAACGGGCCGGCGGCATCGGGATGGACGGCCTATCCGCCCTTGTCCGCGCTCAAGGGCGCGATCGCGGGATCGAATCTCGGCCAGGACCTGTGGCTCGTGGCCATGGCCCTGTTCATCGTCAGCTTCACCCTGGGCGGTCTCAACTTCCTCGCCACCATCATGGCCATGCGCCGGCCCGGCCTTTCCATGATGGACCTGCCCCTGTTCACCTGGTCGATGCTCTTCGTGGCCATCCTGGGCCTGCTCGCCTTTCCCTCGCTCACCGCGGCCGCGATGATGCTCCTGCTCGATCGTCACGCGGGCACGAGCTTCTTCATTCCCATGGGCCTGGTGCTTTCCGGGGAAGCGGTTCCGGGCGGAGGCGGTTCGCCCATCCTCTGGCAGCACCTCTTCTGGTTCCTCGGGCATCCCGAGGTGTACATCATCATGCTTCCCTCGCTCGGGATCACCTCGGATCTCTTCACCGTGTTCACCGGCCGCCGCGTGTTCGGCTACAAGTCGATGGTGGTCGCGATGGCGTTCATCTCCGGGATGAGCTTCCTGGTCTGGGGGCACCACATGTTCGTGTCCGGCATGAGTCCGTTCCTCGGGTCGGCCTTCGCGGTGACCACCACCCTCATCGCCGTGCCCTCCGGGGTCAAGGTCTTCAACTGGATCGCCTCCCTGTGGAATCGCCCGCTGCGCCTCACCACCCCCATGCTCTGGGCGCTCGGCATCTTCTCGCTCTTCGTCACCGGCGGGCTCTCCGGGATCTGGCTGGGCCAGACCCAGATCGACATCCAGCTCCACGACACCGCGTTCGTGGTCGCCCACTTCCACATCATCATGGCGGGCGCGGCGCTCTTCGGCGTTTTCGCGGGCGTGCATTACTGGTTTCCGCTCTTCTTCGGGCGCCTCATGAGCGAGAAGCTCGGGGCGGCGCACTTCCTCCTGACCTTCGTCTTCTATTACGCCACGTTCTTCCCCATGCATCTGGCCGGGCTCCAGGGTCAGGTCCGGCGGGTCTACGACCCCTATCAGTACGACTACCTGAAGCCGCTCGCCTCGATGAACGCGTTCATCACCTGGGCCGCGGTGGCTCTCGCCATCGCCCAGATCCTGTTCTTCGTCAACTTCTTCTGGAGCATCAAGCGGGGGGAGCGGGCCGGCGCGAATCCCTGGCAGGCGGAATCGCTGGAATGGTCCGAGCCTTCGCCCGGGGAGGAGAGCGCATGAGGGGCATGACCACGGCAGCGCCCGGGCGCGCGCCCGCGTTCGAGAACGCGACCCGCGTGGCCGTGGTGGCGGCGCTTTCCGCGACCACCATGCTCTTCGCGTCCCTGGTGAGCGCCTACCTGGTTCGACGGTCGTTCGCCGACTGGCGGCCGTCGCCCGCGTGGTGGCCGGTGGTGTTGCTTGCCTTCGCGTTCGCGGCCTCGGCGGGCGTCGAGGTCGGGGCCCGGGGAGAGGGAAGAAGGAGGCGCCTCGGCTTCATGGGTCTGGCCCTCGCGAGCCTCCTGTACCTCGCGGGCGCCCTGGCCGTGATCGCATCCATCGCCTCCGGCGAGGGCGGGCTCGAGATGCCGTTCAACGCCTTCGTCGCCCTGCTCCTGAGCGTCCACGTGGTTCACGCGATCCTGGGCGGCGCCTTCTCGGCCTGGATCCTCGGGAACGAGGGGGGCGCTTCGGAGAACGCGCTCGTGCTCGCCCGGCTGGTCACGCACTTCCTGACCGCGCTCCTGTGCGCGATCGTCTTCATCCTCTTCGGCCTGCGATGACCGCCACCGTCCCCTCGCGAACCGTGCCGCTGACTCAATGGCCCGCTTACCGCCTGGCCGTCTGGGCCTTCCTGGTCAACGAGGGGTTTCTCTTCGGCTCGATCCTCGCGGCCGGGCTGTTCTTGCGGTTCGGCGGCACCGTCCCCTGGCCGCGGCCCGGCGATGCCCTGGCGCTTGGCCCGGTGGTGGTCGCGACCCTGATCCTGATCGCCTCGTCCGCGACCCTGAACGAGTCGCTCGACGCGTTGCGACGCGGCAACGCCATCTTCTGTCGGAAGTGGCTGGTCTGGACCCTCCTCGCCGGCTCGCTCTTTCTCGCCATCCAGGCCTACGAGTGGTGGGAGGTCATCGAGACCGCGCGCGCGCTGTCCCCGCAGCCGGGCGTGCCTCTGGTTTCGAATCCCTGGGGCGCCTCGACGTTCATGCAGGTCTTCTTTCTGGCCACCGGGCTCCACGGCCTGCACGTGGCCCTCGGTCTGCTTCTGATGGCCTGGCTGCTCTGGGCCGGGGCCGCGGCCGACGAGAAACGGCTCGAGAGCGTGGCCTTGTACTGGCACTTCGTCGACTTCGTGTGGATTTTCATCCTCTCGACCTTCTACTTCTTCTGATCGAACATGATCGACCCTTTAAGACCGTACTGGCCGACCAACCGGAGCATCGCCGGGTTGCTGGTTCGAAGCGCCTGCCTCTTCGCCGCGGCGGGGGCGGTGGCCTTCGGGGTGTCGCGTTCCTTCGCCTTCGTCGTGGTTCTGCCCGCCGCCTTCGCCCAGGCTTCGCTCCTCGTCTTCGAGTGGATGGAACTCAAGCGCACCCATCGCTCCGGCCTGATCGCGGGCGGCATCGCCGCCTTTCTCTTCCTGTCGCTGGTTCTCGTCCTGGTGATCGAGAGCCGGTCCGTGCTCATGCTGTCCGTCCGATGAAGAACTCTCCGTGGCTCGACGGGCGGCACCCCGGACCGTACGCGGGTCTCCTGGGGCTCGCCGCCCTTGCCCTCCTGGCCGGACCCACCGGGGCCTTCGCGCAGTGCTCATTGTGCCGCGACGCGGTGACCGCGTCGTCGACCCAGACCCGCGAGGCCATGAACTACGCGATCATCGGCCTCGCCTTTGCGCCCTATGGCGTGGCCGCGCTCGCCGCCTGGACCCTTTCCCCCGCGGTGCGCGCGCGCGTGAAGGAGGGGCTCAAGCGCTTCTCCCTCCGCAGGGCGGAGAAGACGTCGTGACCTCTCCCCTCTGGCCGGCGGTCAACGCGGTGCTGAACTTCACCGCGGCGATCTGCCTGCTGAGCGGTTACCTGAGCATCAAACGGGGACGAAAGGAGACGCACCGGCGCTGGATGCTCGCGGCCTTCTCGTGCTCGGTGGTCTTCCTGGCGAGCTATCTCGGCTATCACTTTCAGGTGGGCTCGGTGAAGTTCTCCGGCGAGGGCCCGATACGGGCGCTCTATCTCGGCATTCTGCTCAGCCACACCGTGCTCGCGGTCCTGGCCGCCCCCCTCGCGGTCGCCACCTTGAGCCGGGCCCTCCAGGCTCGTTTCGATCTCCACCGGAAAATCGCCCGGATCACGTTTCCGATCTGGATCTACGTCTCCCTCACCGGTGTGGTCGTCTACCTGATGCTGTACCAGATGTGAGACCCGTCCTTCTCTTTCTGGCTCTCGGTCTGGGGCTAGCCGCTCCGGCCCGCGCGGACGAGGTGCAAGCCGCGCGCGACCGAGTGCTCGGCCTGCTCGGCCGCTCCGGCGCCCTGGCCGCGCAGGTGGCGAAGGAGCTGCAGGCGGACCAGTCCCGGGCCGAGATCTTCGCCGTGCTCCTCAAGGCGGACCGGCAGGATGGATCGAGTGTCGGTGTCTACGACGGGGACGGCCGGCGGGTGGCCTGGGTCGGTTCCCCCGTCGATCCCCTGCGCCTGCCCGAGGTGGATCCGTCCGTTCCCGCCCGTTTCGTGGCCGCGACCCGTTCCCGCGCCGCCCTGGTGGTGACCGCGAAGGCTCCGCCGCCGTGGTTCGTTCTCGTATCGACGCCTCTCCTGGAGACCCGCAGGGGCGAGGGAGATCGGATGGAGGTCGTCGACGTCCTGGACCCATCCCGGAAGCTGGGCCTCGATTACTCGGACCAGTCGACGCCCGCGCCCGGCGATCACAACCGCGAGAGCATCACCGTGCTCGGGGTGACCTTCGCTCGAATCTCGCCGCACTCGGCCGAGACCCATGGAGAGGGCTTCGCTTTCGCGGAACTGAAGATGACGCCGCTCATCCTCCTTCTGCTCTTCCTGTGGGCGCTCGGCGCCGCCTGGCGGTTCGCGCGGCTCGACTTCCAGGGGGTCCGGCCCTTCGCCCTCGCCACTCTCTGCATCCTCTCCGCGCTCTCGGTCACCGCGCTGCTCGCCGAGTTCACGGCCCGCGCGAAGGAGCGCGACGCGGTGAAGCGCGAGGTCGAGTCTGTTCTTCGGGCGCATCTCAATCCCCTCGAGGCGACGCTTACGGCCACGGAGCGGGTGATCGATCAGGCGCGCCTCTTCGAGTCCTCGCCCGCCGGACGTTTCGGCACCGAGGAACTCGCGTTCGATCTCTGGTCGGACTCGGCCCTGTCCCAGCCCTTCCTCCCGTCCTTCGTCGAGGTGCTGGACCGGTCGGGAACGGTGGTGAGCCGGTACGCGCGCGAAGTGCCGCGCGGGCCCAAGCCCTCGCTGCCCACGAGCGGGGCGTGGACGAAGTCCACGACTCTGCTCGATGTCGGGGACCTTGCCCAGGCCCCGGGACTGGTTTCCGAGCGCCTGCTCCTCTCCTCGGGAGAGCTCCTCGGTGCGGTGCGCATCGGCGCGGTCTCCGACCTCGCCCTCGCGCTGAGGATGCTCTCGGAGCAAAAGGGGGTTCGGCTCCTGGGCGTGCGCGGGGCGGGAGGCGAGGCGCTTCCAGAACCCGCCCCGGCCGCCCCCGCCGGTCCGGGCGGGATACGAATCGAGGTTCCGATCGACCAGCGGACCTATCGGTTCGAGCTCACGAGCGCCGGGCCCAGCGCCCCCGGTCGAACCGTGGGGGTTCGCCTGCTCGTCGCGGGGCTGGGGCTCGTGGTGCTGGCCCTGGGGTTCGGAGCGTGGCTCGGCAACCCGGGACGCGCGCGGACGGCCGCCCTCGGACTGTTCCGCCGGCATTCGTTCCGCCTCTTCGTGGCTTTTCTCACCCTCTCCGCCCTCTCGCTGTTCTTCTTCCAGACCCTGGTTCGCGACTTCGTGGCGCAAAGGCTCGTATCCGAGACGGAGACGGAGGCTCGGCGCATCGCCGCCATCGCGCGCAAGTCCCTGAGCGATCTCTCGGCCTTTCAGGAGGCCGAGGTGCTGGGGCCGCTCGCCATCTCGGACGCGGCCATCTCCTGGGTGGCGGCGCTCGTCTCCAACGACCTCGAGCTCTTCGACGAATCCGGAGAACTCGTGGCCACCAACGTGCGGGAGGACGTGGATGCGGGTCTCCTTTCGAGACTCGCTCCGGCCGACGCGTACAGCCGGATGGTGCTCGCCGACGGAGACATGATGTTCCACCGGCCTCCCGGAGGCCTAGTGCCCTCGGCCGTCTCGGCGCGGCTCGTCCTGCCCGCGGGCCGCACCGGTCTGGT
>DAORUA010000054.1:0-14702 GCA_035432945.1 Vicinamibacteria bacterium
TGGGCGCCACCATGAAGAGGACCAGGATGGCCCGCATGCCGTAGTAGCTGAAGCGTTCCCACAGCTCGGTGAGGAAGAGCGTGGTCAGGCCCGCCGGGTGTCCGCCGATGCCTCGTGTGTCCATGGCCGCCGCGGCGTCTTGGGTCGTCATCGGGAGGGCAATGCTCTCACATCACCCTTCGCTGGTCATGATGAACAGCGGGGCCATGTCGAAACTGTTGAAGTGGGGCCGGTAGCGCTCGGTGTTGTAGTAGCGCTCCACGTTGACCAGCTTCTTGCTGCTGGTCACGATATCGAGGGGGATGTTGCCGTAGCAGCCGTTCTTCACCACCACCAGGCGGCCGTGCGTCCCCTTCAGCAGGAGGTCGAAGGCGAGGTTGCCGTAGGCCATGGGGACGATCGAGTCGATGGCATCCGGGTCGCCGCCGCGCACCAGGTAGCCGAGCTTCTGGTTGATGATGTTGACCTCGCGGCCCTGGTTGTACTGCGCGGTGCGCTTCTGGACCTCGGCCGACACCAGGTCGCCGATGCCCCCGAGCTTCGCGTGCCCGAAGGCGTCGGTGGTCCGGCTCGCCCACACCTTCTCGCCTCCCGCCACCACCGCTCCCTCGGAGACGAGAGCGACCGCGTACTTGCTGGGATTGCGGTTGCGGTCGTACATCAGCATCTCGGTGAGGATGTCCAGGCTGAACTCGTGCTCGGGGATCACGCAACGAGTGGCCGCGCCGGCCATGGTGGGCAGCATGGCGGTAAAGCCCGCGTAGCGGCCGAAGACCTCCATCACCAGGAGGCGCTCATGCGAACCGGCCGACGTGCGCAGGCGGTGCGCCATCTCGATGGTGCGGGTGACGCAGGTGCTGAAGCCGATGCAGTAGTCGGTGCCGGGCACGTCGTTGTCCATGGTCTTCGGGATGGCGATGACCTTGACCCCCTCGTCGTGCATGCGCACCGCGTAGCTCAGGGTGTCGTCGCCGCCGATGGGAATGAGATAGTCGACCCCCAGCCAGTCGAGGTTCTTCAGAACCTCCGGGGTCAGGTCGTTGACCTCCTGGTGATACCGGTGCCGCAGATGCTCCGGCACCGCGTCGGCCTTGACCGCGCTGGGACGGGTGCGCGAGGTGTGAAGGAAGGTGCCGCCGGTGCGCCCGGCCCGATTGACGATCTCTTCCGACAGGTGCTGGAAGTTGTTGTGGTTGTCGTAGTCGTGGTCGCGCACGAGGTCCATGACGCCCGCCCAGCCGCGCCGCAGGCCGATGACATCGTAGCCCTCGCGCAGGGCCCGGATGGTGACCGCCCGGATGGCCGGATTCAGGCCGGGGACATCGCCACCCCCGGTCAGGATCGCGATGCGCTTCTTGCCGGCCCCGATGTTCGCCATGGCTGGAACCTCTCTTTCAGGTCGCGCCTATTCTCCTCCCGCCGGTGTCCCACTACCCAGCCCGTGCAGCAGGAGTCACCTGGGTCGTCATTGCGAGGAGCCAGTCCGTTCTTGTACCGCGACGAAGCAACCCCCTCCCCCCACTACCAGCCCGCGCGCCCGGCACGGGCTGGGTAAACTTCCCTCCATGCCCGACGCTCGCTGGCTGCAGTCGTATTCCGGCGTACGCGCCACCCTCGGGGGCGGACCGGGCGTCAGCGAGGACGACGAGACATTCGCGTTCCGCCACGCCTACTGCTACGCGTTGTCGCGGTTGCAGGCCCACCCCGCGGCGAGCGCGCGGATCGTGCTCGCCCGGGATCCGCGGCCGACCGGCCCCGCGCTTTCCGTCGCGCAGATCCGGGGGCTCACCAGCGCCTGCCGCGACCTCGGGGTGTCCCTCGAACTCGTCAACCTCGGCATCGTCTCCACTCCGGTGTGGCAGCACGCGGTGCGGCTCTTCGAGGCGCATGGCGGTGTGATGATCACGGCCAGCCACAATCCCATCGACGACAACGGCTGGAAATACGCGACCGGAGTCGACAGCCTGGGCGGCGATCCGGCCCCGCCGGGGGCGCTCCTCTCGGCCGCGGACATGGGCAGCCTGATTCGCGCGGCGAACGCGTTCAAACCGGCCCCGACCCACACCGCGGTCGACCCGGAAGCGGACGAGGACGCTCGCGAGCGCGCCATCGCGCAGTACGTGGCTTTCGTTGCCGACTCCTACCATGCCCATGCTCCGGGCGCGCGGGTGGTGATCGACCCGAACGGCGGGGCCGCGTCCCGAATCGCCGCCCGGGCGTTTCGCGCGCTCGGGGTGGAGCCCATCGTCGTGAACAACGAGGAAGGCGTCGTCGCCCACGAGATCGATGTCGAGCAGGTGCGACCGAGCGGCGTCCATGTCCTTCACGACCTGGCCGAACGCGTGCGCGCGGAGGAGGCGCTGTTCGGCCTCGCCTACGACTTCGATGCGGACCGGGGAAACCTGACCTACGTCGACGCGTCCGGAGCGGTGCAGATTCCCTCGCCCCAGGCCGCCGCCGCCATCAACACCGCGATCGCGCTCGCCGTTCATCGGCGGAAGGGCGATGCGAGGCAGGCCGTGGTCGTGGCCTCCGACGCGACCTCGTGCCGGGTCGGGCGGATCGCCGCGGCCTTCGGCGCCCAGGTCGTCGAAGTCGAGACCGGCGAGATCAATGTGGTCACCGCCATGCGGGATGCCGAACGACGCGGCCTGCGCGCGGTGGTCGGGGTCGAAGGGCCGAACGGGGGGACGATCTTCGCGGGCACCACGTGCCGCGACGGCACCCTGGTCGGAGCCGGGGCGCTGCTGGCCTCGGCCGACGCGGAGCTGCGCGCGATCATCTCCCGCGCACTCACTCCCGGTCGCGCCATGGCTCCCGGACTGTCGGGGTTCATCGACGCCCTGCCGGCCCAGCGCTCGTTCATGGAGAAGCGCCTGGCCCCCGCCGACTGGTCGACCACGGTCGCCAGGCTGGATCGGGAATTTCCCCGACGGTTCGCCGAGGAACTTGCGGGCGGCTGGGAGCGGTTCGAGATCGTGTACTCGTACATCCGCGACGTCGGCCCGGTGCGGCCCCTGGCCACGGGCTACGGCTGGAAAGCGCGGGTGTCGCGACCGGGCGCCGAGGGATTCCTGTGGATTCGCGGATCGAAGACCGAGGCCGGCGTGGCGCGCCTCATCGGCGATGGTCCCGACGAAGCGTCGGCAAGGGCGCTGCTGGCCCTGGGCCGCCGCCTGCTCGATCTCTGATCAGATGATCAACGCGGGGCGTTCCTGCTCCACCTTGCGCTTGCCGAGCTGGGTCCAGCAGAACTGGCAGACGTACTCGTACAGCTCGCCGTCGGGCAGGATGAGCAGGAGGCGCTCGTCGACGGGCTGCGCGCGCTGGCAGCGCGGGCAATACAGGCTCGAGGCCCGGAAGGCATCGAACTGTTTCTCCGCGGGAGGGGCGGCGCGTCTCATGGTCACGCCCTGATTCTCTTCGATCGGACCTGCGCGGCCCGAACCGCGGCGCGCTACTCCGCGAGGACCTTCTCGATGCGGCGATCCGGCACCAGCCACATGATGGCCACCGCCGCGTAGAGCGCCCCGGCGAGCGCCGGCACATAGAGGGCGAGGAGGATCGCGATCGCGTAGATGATCACCGAGATCTTCCCCTTGAAGTCGTCGCCGAGCGCCCTTGCGATCTTCGACCCCGAGCCATGATGGCTCGCCAGGGTGCGGGCGAGGATGAAGTAGGCGCACGCGGCCATGAAGAGGATCACCCCGTAGAGGGCTACGGGAGCGGGTGCGAAATGATTCTCGCCCATCCACGCGGTCACGAACGGAACGAGGGAGAGCCAGAAGAGGAGATGCAGGTTGGCCCACAGGATTCCACCGGTGACCTGCGAGGCCGCGTGAAGCATGTGGTGGTGATTGTTCCAGTAGATGCCGACGTAGATGAAGCTCAGCACGTAGCTCAGGAACACCGGAAAGAGTGGAGTGAGGGCCTCGAGGTCGGCGCCGTGCGGCACCTTCAGTTCCAGGACCATGATGGTGATGATGATGGCGAGCACGCCATCGCTGAACGCCTCGAGCCGCCCTTTGCTCATTCGCAGATCTCCGTGATTGACTGTGATTCTAGCGGCCCTCCCCTGAAACCTTTGTCTCCCCGGGATCGTCTTCATATCCACATGAACAAGTACCGCGACGCCGCTCACCGCTTCTGGATCGAATGGATGCGGCCCCTCCTCGTCACCGCCATCGTGCTCGGCTCGTTCCGGTCCGCGGTGGCGGACTGGAACGACGTGCCCACCGGTTCCATGCGCCCCACCGTCCTCGAGGGCGAGCGGGTGTTCATCAATCGCGCGGCCTACGACCTCAAGGTGCCGTTCACCACCTGGCGCCTGGCCCAGTGGTCGGACCCGAGCCGGGGCGACATCGTGGTGCTCTACTCGCCCCATGACGGCGCGCGCCTCTTGAAGCGCGTGGTCGGGGTGCCCGGCGATCGGATCGAAATGAAGGACAACCGCCTGATCGTCAACGGAACCACGGCCCTCTATCGCGAGACCGCGACGGCCGACGGCGACTCGGCGGTGTGGCGCGAATCCGTCTTCGAACGCGAGCATTTCGTTGAACTCTCGGCCACCCGGACCGCCGCTTCGACCTTCGGCCCGGTGGTGGTGCCGGCCGGTCGCTATCTCGTGATGGGCGACAACCGTGACAACAGTTTCGACTCGCGTTTCTTCGGCTTCGTTCCACGGTCCGAGATCCTCGGCCAGGCCACCCGCGTCGTGGCCTCCGTCGACCCCGCGCGAAGCTTCCGGCCCCGCTTCGAGCGGTTCATGAAAGCTCTCGAATAGCCTCGCCCGCCCGCCCCCTCGCGGGCCCTCGGCGCTACAATCCGCCCATGCGTGGGGTGATGACAGCTTGAAGCTCCTCGTTCACTCCGGGCTCCGTGGTGAACACCCGGCGGGCGGACGCTGAATGAGCGGCGGCGTCGACCGCGGAGCGGATTGCTGAGGGGATGACCCCGTTGGACCAGGGGGACACTCTGCGCGCCGCGCTGGCGCTCCGGGTGGTGATTGTCGCCCTGACCCTGCTCCTCGCCTCGCGGCCCGCGGTGGCGAGGCTCCTGGGCCTCGTCGGATCGTCGATCGCTTCCTTCGTGACCCTGACCGCCGCGGTCGCGACCCTGGTGGCTGGAGGGTCCAGCCCGGGCGTCCTGTTCCTCCACCGCGCCTCGCAGTTCTCCTTCAGCTACGACCTCGACGGGCTCGCCGCGTGGTTCCTGATCGTGCTCTCGACCCTCGCGATTCCCATCGCGATCTTCAGCATCGGGTATCTCGCCGACCGCCATTTCGATCGCCGATCCGTCTTCGTGGTCGCGGCGTTCAACGTGCTGGTGGGCGCGGTCGAGATCGTCTTCGTGGCGAGCGACGTCATCACTTTCCTCTTCGCCTGGGAGTTGATGACTCTCGCCGCGGCGGCGCTCGTGACCACTCACCACGAAGATCCCCAGAGCCGCCGCGCCGCCGCGGTGTACCTGGTGATGTCGCACGTCGCCACCGGCTGCCTGATCGCCGGGTTCCTGGTGCTGGCCTCGGCGTCCGGTTCGCTGTCCTTTTCGATCCTTCTGTCGGGCGACGTGGTGCGGGGGCCGATGCGCGACGTTCTCTTCGCCCTCTTCTTTTTCGGGTTCGGGGTCAAGGCGGGGATCGTGCCGCTGCACGTGTGGCTTCCCGAGGCGCACCCCGCGGCCCCGACCAGCATCTCCGCGCTGCTGTCCGCGGTCCTCCTCAAAACCGGCATCTACGGCATGGTGCGGGTGTGCGCCTTCGGACTCGGGGCGCCGAGGCTCTCCTGGGGCGTGATCGTGGTGGCGGTGGGCGGCCTGTCCGCCGTGCTCGGAGTTCTCTATGCGCTGATGCAGCACGACCTGAAACGCCTCCTCGCGTACCACAGCATCGAGAACATCGGCATCATCCTGCTCGGCCTGGGTGCGGGGATGATGGCGATGAGCCACGGCCGCAAGGATGTCGCCTGGATCGGAGTGGCGGCGAGCCTCTATCACGTGCTCAACCACGCGGTCTTCAAGGGTCTGCTCTTTCTCGGCGCCGGCAACCTGGCCATGGCCACGGGAACCCGGGGGATCGAAAAGTACGGCGGTCTGCTGAGGCGGATGCCCTGGACGGGGCTTTTCTTCCTCGTGGGGGCCATGGCGATCTCCGGCCTGCCCCTGCTGAACGGTTTCGCCAGCGAGTGGCTGACCTTCCAGGCCTTCCTGTTCGGCTTCCGCGGGTCCACCGATCCTCTCGTTCTCTTCATGTTTCCCCTGGGCGGGGCCCTGCTCGCGCTCACCACCGCGCTCGCCGCCGCCTGCTTCGTCAAGGCCTTCGGGATCAGCTTCCTCGCCCTGCCGCGGTCCCGGGCCGCGGCCGACGCCCGCGAAGCGCCGGCGGTGATGCTGGCGCCGCAGGCGCTGCTGGCCGTGCTGTGCGTGGTGCTGGGACTCTTTCCGGGAGCCGTCCTCCAGGCGATGGGCCCGGTCCTCGCGTCCCTGCCCGGGTTGCAGCGGCCCGCGGGCCCGACGGGCGCCGGCTTTGGCATGGCCACCGACGGGGGCAGCTTCGATCATGTGATTCCCCTGGGGTTCGCCATCGTCCTGTTGTCCGGGATCGCGTTCGCCGGGCTTCTCGGCGCCCGGGCCGGGGTCGCGTCGCGCCGCGTGCCGACCTGGGGCTGCGGGGGCGAGTTGTCCGCGCAGAGCGAGTACACGGCCACCGCGTTCTCCAAGCCCTTGATGATGATCTTCGGGGCGGTGTATCGCCCCACCCGACGCGTGGAATCGCTCTCCGAGATCTCTCCCTATTTTCCCCATGAGGTTCGCTATCACGCGGAAATCGAGCCGACCTTCGAACGCTACATTTATAATCCGCTTCTCCGCGCGGTCATACGCGTGGCGAGCGGCCTGAAAGTCGTTCAGGCCGGAAGCCTTCACGCTTACCTGGCGTACGTGATCGCCCTGGTCGTGTGGCTGATGCTGGTCGTCTGGTGGAGAGGTTGAGTCCGAACATATCCTGGCTGATGGAGGTCGCGGTGCCCGCGGCCGTGGTGATCCGTCTGGTGACGGCGGGGGCAACCCTCGCCTTCGTCCGGCAGGCCGCGACCGCGAGGTCGGTGGCCCTCGTGGGCTCGATCCTCGCCTCGGCCCTGACCTTCACCGCGGCGATCAGCGTCCTGATGGGCGGCCCTTCGCTCGAGGGCGACTTCCTCCGCCACACCGCGTCAGGCCTGGTGCTGACCTATTCGATGACGCCCCTCTCGGCCTGGTTCCTGATGGTGTTCGGCCTCGTCGCCCTCCCCGTGGCCGTCTACAGCGCCGGTTATTTCGCCCACTCGATTCCCGCGTCCCGCATGGCCGGGGTGGGCATCGGATTCAACGTGATGCTCGGCGCGGTCGAGGTCGTGTTCGTGGCCGCCGATGTCATCACCTTTCTCTTCGCCTGGGAGCTGATGACCCTCGCCACCGCCGCGCTCGTGGCCACCGAACACGAGGAGCCGGCGAGCCGCCGCGCCGCCTACCTGTACCTCGTGATGTCGCACGTGGGCACGGGCTGCCTGCTCGCGGGCTTCCTGGCCCTGGGTGGCTCGTCCGGCTCGATGTCGCTGTCGACTCTGCTCGCCGGCAACCTGGTCTCGGGTTGGCACCGCGACTTCGTGTTCGCTCTCTTCCTGATCGGCTTCGGGGTGAAGGCGGGAATAATCCCGTTTCATGTCTGGCTGCCCGAGGCCCATCCCGCGGCGCCGAGCTCCATCTCGGCGCTCATGTCCGCGGTCCTGATCACCGCGGGGATCTACGGCCTCTTCAGGGTCTGCGCCTTCGGCCTTGGCACGCCCACCTCGAACTGGGGCCTCCTGTTCATGGCTCTCGGCACCGTCTCCGCGATCCTGGGCGTGCTCTACGCCCTGACCCAGAACGACCTGAAGAGGCTCCTCGCCTACAGCACCATCGAGAACGCCGGGATCATGGTCCTCGGACTGGGGGCGGGGATGGTGGCCTTGTCGTATCAGCGCAGCGAACTCGCGACCCTCGCCATGGCCGCGAGTCTCGCCCATGTCCTGAATCACGCGGTGTTCAAGAGCCTGCTCTTTCTCGGTGCTGGAAGTGTCGTCATGGGGACGGGCACCCGGAGTCTCGAAGCGTTCGGCGGCCTGCTGCGGCGGATGCCCTGGACCGGACTCTTCTTCCTGGTGGGCGCCATGGCCATCGCCGGCCTGCCCCTCCTCAACGGCTTCGTGAGCGAGTGGCTGACCTTCCAGGCTCTGCTCCTCGGGTTCAGTTCGATCTCGGGTCTCATCCGCTTGAACTATCCCTTGAGCGGCGCGCTCCTCGCCCTGACCAGCGCGCTCGCCGCCGCGTGCTTCGTGAAGGTGTTCGGAATCAGCTTTCTCGCTCTGCCGCGGAGCCCCGCGGCGGCCGAAGCGCACGAGTCGCCGCGGTCGATGCTCGCGCCCCAGGCCTTCCTGGCCTTCATGTGCGTGGGGCTCGGGATCTTCCCGGGTGTGGTGCTCGGCGCTCTCGGCGGCGTGCTGCCGTCGCTGCCCGGACTGCACAACGCGATGAGCCTCGACTGGGGAACCATCGAAACGAAGTCAGCGGGCGCGTCCTTCGACCACCTGGCTCCCGCCACTTTCGCCGCGGTTCTGCTCAGCGCGCTCTTCGCGGCGGTCCTCCTCGCCGCGAGGAACGGTCTCGCCACCCGCCGCGTGCCCACCTGGGGCTGCGGCGGCGAGTTGTCGGCGCGCACCGAGTATTCGGCCGCCGCCTTCTCGAAGCCGCTGATGATGATCTTCAACGGCGTGTATCGGCCCAGCCGGAGGGTGGAAACCCTCACGGAAAGCTCGCCCTATTTCCCTCACGAGGTCCGGTACTGGGCCGTCATCGAGCCCACCTTCGAACGCTATGTCTATGGTCCGCTGCTGCGCGGCGTGCTGGGGATCGCGAACGGAATGAAGGTCCTGCAGGCGGGCAGCCTCCATGCCTACCTCGCCTACGTGCTGGTGCTGGTGGTCGCGATCCTCTGGTGGCTCGGAGGCGGCGCCTGATGGACATGGTCCTGAGCGCGCTCCAAGCCTTCGCCTTCGCCGCGCTGCAGGCGGCCCTGCTGCTGGCCGTGGCTCCGCTTCTGAAGACCGTCATCAAGAAGATGAAGGCGCGGCTCCAGAATCGGCAGGGACCGCCGCTGCTGCAGGGGTACTACGACCTCGCCAAGCTCCTGCGAAAGGAGCCGGTCCGCTCCGAGACCGCCTCGTGGATCTACGTGGCCGGCCCGCGCGCGTACTTCGGAGCGGTGGTCGCCGCCACCACCCTGGTTCCCGTCCTCGTGGCCGGCGCACCCATGGAGTCGGCGGGCGGCATCCTGCTCCTGGTGGGCGCACTCACCTTCGCCCGCTTCGCCCTCGCCACCGCCGCCCTCGATACCGGGAGCGCCTTCGGCGGCATGGGCGCGAGCCGCGACATGACCATCGCGGCCCTGGCCGAGCCCGCCCTGATGCTCGGGTTGTTCACCTCCGCGCTCGGCGCCGGGTCGTTGAACCTCGGGGAACTGGTCCGGAACCTGATCGTGCACGGCGTGACCTTCCATCCAAGCGACGTGCTCGCGTTCGCCGGGCTCTTCATCATCGTGATCGCCGAGACCGGCCGCATCCCGGTGGACAACCCCGCGACCCATCTCGAGCTGACCATGATCCACGAGGCCATGGTCCTCGAGTACGCGGGACCGGACCTGGCGCTCGTCGAATGGGCGTCCGCGGTGAAGGAACTCCTGTACCTCACCCTCCTCGTCGATCTGTTCGTGCCCTTCGGCCTGGCCCTGACCGCCGAGCCGGTCTCGGTGTTCGTGGCCCTCGTGGTCTGGCTGCTCAAGGTCTTCGTGCTCGCCGTCGCGGTGACCATCACCGAAAGCGCCAACGCCAAGCTGCGACTCTTCCGGGTGCCGGAACTGGTGTCGATCTCCCTCGGGCTCGCCTTCCTGGCCCTGGCCATCCGTTTCCTATGAGGTTCCGAAGATGATGGCCACCAGCGACCTGTTGATCCTGTGCGCCGCGGGCATGCTGGTGAGCGCGTTCCTCATGGTCGGCCAGCGCGCGCTCTTCACCACCATCCGCCTCTATGGCGTTCAGTCCCTCTTCCTCGGGGTGGTGGCCGCGGTCATCGCCCTCTCGGAGGACCGGCACGAACTGCTGGTGACCGCGGTCATCACCGTGGCCCTGAAGGCGGTCTTGATTCCGTGGTACCTGATGAGGATCATCGACCGCATCGGCATCCACCGCGAGATCGAACCGTTCCTCAACGTCCCGGCTTCGCTCATGGTGTGTCTCGGGTTGACCGTGGTCGGGTACCGGGTGAGCACCGGCTTCCCCCAGGGCGGCCGCGCGGCCAGCCATCACCTCATCGGGGTCGCCCTCTCCATGCTGCTCATCGGGATGTTCCTGATGGTGACCCGCAAGAAGGCCATCACCCAGATCCTCGCCCTGCTCACCGTGGAGAACGCGGTGTTCCTGGTCGCGGTCGGAGTGACGCCGGGCATGCCCCTGGTGGTCGAGCTGGGCATCGCCTTCGACGTCATCGTGGCCGTCCTCCTCCTCGGCATTCTCGTCCAGCGGATCGTGGACCGGTTCGAATCCATGGATATCAGCCGGCTTTCGAAGTTGAAGGGGTAAGAGTTGAACCTGCTCATCCTCACCCTTGCCGTCCCCCTGATCGCCGCCGCCCTCGGCGGCTTCGTGGGTTCGCGCCGGTTCAAGGAGATCGTGATGGTGGGCGGCCTGGCCCTGACCTTCATCCTCTGCCTCCTCACCGCTTTCGAATTCCTCGGCGGGACCGTCCCCTCGGCGTTCGAGGAGGCGCTGCGGGTCGACGGGTTGTCCGCGCTGGTGCTGGTGCTGTGCGGTTTCGTGGGTGTGCTCTCCGGGGTCTACGGGGTCGGGTACCTGCGCCGCAACGAGGCCCGGAAGCTCGTCACCCCGCGCATGCGCAGCGAGTTCTTCGGCCTCATCCCCGCCTACGTGTTCGCCATGCTCCTGGTTTCGGTGTCGAACAATCTCGGCGTCCTGTGGATCGCGGTGGAGCTCACCACCCTGGCCTCGGTCTTCCTCATCACCTTCCACGACAAGGACACGTCGCTCGAAGCGGGCTGGAAGTTCCTGGTGCTTGGAAGCCTCGGTCTCGCCTTCGCCCTGCTCGGAACCGTCCTGCTCTACGCCTCGGGCCGGGGATTCCTCGGGGAGGGAATGGCCCGGCTCAACTGGACCCGGTTCATCGAGGCCGCGCCGTCCCTGCATCCCTTCACCCTGCGCCTCGGCGTGATGTTCGCGCTCATCGGGTACGGCACCAAGGCCGGACTCGCGCCCATGCACACCTGGAAGCCGGACGCGTACCGCGAGGCCCCCTCACCCGCGGGCGTGCTCATGGCAGTGGGCATGCTGAACGGGGCGCTCTACTGCGTCCTGCGCATCCACCTCATCTCCAAGGCGGCGCTCGGCCCCGCGTTTTCGGGCGACCTTCTGCTCGGCCTCGGCCTGCTTTCCGTGCTCATCGCGACACCTTTCATCCTGGTCCAGTGGAACCTCAAGCGCCTGCTCGCCTATTCGAGCATCGAGCACGTCGGCATCATGGCCGTGGGATTCGGACTCGGCACCGAGGCCGCAGTCTTCGGCGCCCTCCTGCACATGACCTATCACTCGCTCGCGAAGCCCGTGACCTTCTTCTCCGCGGGCACCCTCGCCCAGCTGCACAGCTCGTCGAACTTCGACCGGATCGGGAACGGGACGTTCACCCGCGCTCCCGTGGCGAGCGGTCTGCTCGTGCTCGGGTCGCTGATCGTCATGGGCTCGCCGCCTTTCGGCATCTTCTTCAGCGAGATGACCATCCTGAGGGCCGGCTTCTCCGGCCCCCACGTGGCGGTCACCGCCGTGTTCCTGGCCGCGCTGGTCGTTCTCTTCTGCGGCTTCGCCTACCAGATCGGGCGCCTGGTGCTCGGACCTCCGCGCGATCCTTCCGACCGGCGTGTGCCCGCGCCCGAGCGCCTTGACATCAGCACCTCCACCGCGATCGTCGCGGCCATGGTGGCGGTGGTGTCCGCGTTCTATCTTCCGGCCTGGCTGCTGGCCCTCATTCACGCGGCGTCCGCGGTCGTGGGCGGGGGAGTCTGATGTCGGCCGTCGCCACCGTCGCGACCGCACTCGGCGTGGCCGAAGCCTCGGTTCGCGAGTTGCGCCGCGGGGAGTTGACCTTGGAGGTGGAGTCTTCCGCGCTGCCCGGTCTCGCCGATCGCGTATCCGGCGGCCTCGGAGGGCGGCTGGTCACGCTCTTCGCCACCGACGAGCGCTCGTCGACCGGTCGCTTCGTCGTGCGCCACGTCTGGTCGCTGCCGAAGGAGGGGAGCTTCCTTCACCTCGTCGCGCCGATCGATCCCTCCAATCCCGTCTTCCCGTCGATCGCCGCGAAGTATCCGGCCGCGAACTGGTTCGAACGCGAGATCATGGACTTCTTCGGCCTCAGGCCCGAGGGCCACCCGAACCTTTCCCGCGTGGCCCTCCACGACGACTGGCCGGACGGGGCGTGGCCTCTTCGCAAGGATTTTCCCGACGACCGGGTGGTCCCCCGCCTCACCGGGGACTTCCATCCCTTCCGGCCGGTCACCGGCGAGGGAGTGTTCCAGGTGCCCGTCGGGCCCGTTCACGCCGGCATCATCGAGCCCGGGCATTTCCGCTTCGGGGTCGCCGGCGAGCCGATCCTCTATCTCCAGCTCCGGCTCTTCTACGTCCACAAGGGAACCGAGAAGCGTTTCGAGCGCCTCCCCTGGCGCCACGGAATGGCGCTCGCCGAGTCGATCTCGGGCGACACCTCGATAGGCCACGCGCTCGCCTGGGCCCATGCCCTCGAACGCCTCACCGGGGTCGAGCCGCCGCCGCGGGCCCGGTCCCTGCGGGTGGTGATGCTCGAGCTCGAGCGCGCGTACAACCACATCGCCGACATCGGCGGTGTCGCCACCGACGTCGCTTTCACGGTGGCTGCGAGCCGGGCCCAGGCGCTGCGCGAGGGGCTGGTCCGCCTGCAGGACGGGCAGTTCGGCACCAGGCTCATGCGGGGCATCGTGGCTCCGGGGGGGGTGAAGCGGGATCTGCCGCCGGGCGGCGAGGATGCCCTCCGGCTCCATCTCGACCGGTTCCAGAAGGAGTTTGAAGGCCTTCTCTCGCTCCTTACCAGCGCGGGTTCGTTCACCGACCGGGTCGACGCGACCGGAGTCCTGACTCGGCAGGCTGCCCTCGATCTCGGCATCGTGGGCATGGCGGCGCGCGCGTCGGGGGTAGACACCGATTTCCGCCGGGATCATCCGCACGACGCCTATGAGGGCCTGCGATTCAAAGTCCCGGTGGAAGAAGGCGGCGATGTCCGGGCGCGGCTCATGGTGCGCGCGCGCGAAGTGGAGCAGTCGCTGTCGATCATCCGGCAGGTTCTCGACTCGATGCCGGCGCGGAGCGAGGCCCCGCTCGCCGCACTCCTGCCCGATCGTTTGCCCGCGCGCGCCTCGGCCCTCGGCTGGGCGGAGGCCTGGCGCGGCCCCTGCACTCACTGGGTCGCGACCGACGAGAGGGGCGGGATCTCCCGGGTCAAGATCAACGACCCGAGCTTCCAGAACTGGCCCGGGATCATCCAGGCTGCGCCGGGCAACATCATCCCGGACTTCCCGGTGATCAACAAGAGCTTCAACTTCTCCTATTCCGGCAACGATCGCTGAGAGGGATTCCAGGGACACATGCTTCGCATCATCGCCAAGAGCCTTAGGGCCGGAGTCCTGACCGAGGTCGAGCCCTTCGGGACGAAGGCCTCGTTCGGTTTTCCGGTCATCGACTTCAGCCGCTGCGTCGCGTGCGACGAATGCGCGCGCGTGTGTCCGACCGGAGCCATAAAGACCGGCGCGTCCGCGCCGGAGCGCAAGACCGTGACCCTCTCCTATGCCGCGTGCATCCAGTGCCGGGACTGCGTCTCCGCCTGTCCGGAGAACGCGATCGCGGTCTCGCCCGACGTCGAGGTCGCCGCGTTCACCCGCGACCAACTCGCGCGCACCGCGTCTTTCGATGTCGACCCGCAGACTGGCAGCGGCGCGTTCAAGTCCATCGAGGCTCACTCCGGGCCAAGCTTCCAGGAGTCGGCCGACCGTCTCCGCGCGCGCATTCACGGTCAACTCGGTCGCTCCCTCCATGTCCGCCAGGTCGACGCCGGAAGCTGCAACGGATGTGAGCTGGAGATCGCGGCGACCACGAATCCCATCTACGATCTGGAGCGATTCGGCGTTCACGTGGTCGCGAGTCCGCGTCATGCCGACGTGCTTCTGGTCACCGGCCCGGTGACCCGGAACATGGAGGTCGCCCTGCGCCGGACCTACGAAGCGACTCCCGAGCCGCGGATCGTGGTGGCGGTGGGTGCCTGCGGCTGCAGCGGAGGGATCTTCGGCGAGGCCACCTATGCCTCGGTGGGCGGCATCGATCGCGTTCTCCCCGTCGACGTCTACATTCCCGGTTGCCCGCCGCGCCCGCAGGCGATTCTCAATGGCCTGCTCGTGGCCATGGGAATTCGCGAAGCCCGTCTCGGCTCGGTCGCGGCTTCGAAGTAAGGAAGCGCGAGTTCGAACTCCCACAGTTCGGGGCACTAGGGTTCGTCATTGCGAGCCCACCACGTCCTATGGACGTGACGTCGGGGAGAAACCCTGGATC
>DAORUA010000055.1:0-14696 GCA_035432945.1 Vicinamibacteria bacterium
GTGCTGCTCTCCGCGGTGGCCGCGAGTTCGGTCTGGTTCCGGACCGTGAAGTCGTCGTCGTCGCCGGTCTGGATGCGATGCGATTCGCGCAGGAGGGTGCGGATCTCCTCCTGGGCGGCGGTGATATCGGCCGACGACGCGGCGCTCGCGAGGATCTGGGGAATCCGGGGCCTTCCGGACAGGCGGGTCGAGGCAGTGGTGTAGGGCACGAGGATGATGTCGTCGGAGTCGTTGCCGGAGGCGGTCTGCCCCTTGGGAGCGAGGACGCCCGTCACCTTGAACCGGGTGGCGCCGATCTGGATCTCCTCGCCGGTGGGATCATCCGCGCCGAAGATGTTCTGGGCCACGGTGTGGCCGAGGACCGCCACCGCGCGCACCGCTCGCACGTCTTCCGCGCTGAAGAAGTCGCCCTTCCCGGTCTGCCAGTCGCGGATGGTCTGGTAATCGGTGTCGACGCCGTTGATCATGGTGCGCCAGTTGGACCCGTTGGCGATGATCTGGGCGCGGCTGATCACCACCGGCGAGACCGCGGCCACCACCTGGGCTTCGGTGCGGATCTTTACCGCGTCCGCGATGGTGAGGTTCGCGAAGGCCTGGGCGCCCTGGCTCACCCCGCCCGCGACGCTCGCGCCGGGTGTGATCACGATCATGTTCGTGCCGAGGCTGTTGATCTGCTCGTGGATCCGGGAGCGCGCGCCGTAGCCCACCGCCACCATGACGATGACCGCGGCCACCCCGATCACGATGCCGAGCATGGTGAGCATGGCCCGCATCTTGTTCTTGAGAATGCTCTCGAGGGCGAGACCGATGAGGATCCGGAGCTTCATGCCGCCGTCCGATCCCGCTCGGCGAGGTCCGAAGCGGCGTTGCGGCGGTTCGCCTCCGGCTTGTCGGAGAGGACCTGGCCGTCGCGCATGAGGACGATCCTCGTCGCGTAGGCGGCGATGTCCTGCTCGTGGGTCACCACGATGATGGTGATGCCCTGCTCGTTGAGCGCCTGGAAGAGGGCCATGACCTCGATGGAGGTGCGGCTGTCGAGATTGCCGGTCGGCTCGTCGGCGAGCACGAGGGCGGGCTCGGTCACGAGGGCCCGGGCGATCGCGACCCGCTGCTGCTGGCCGCCGGAGAGTTCGCTCGGCACATGGTCCATCCGATCGCCGAGGCCGACGCGCTCAAGGGCGCTCACCGCGAGGGCGCGGGTATCCCGCTTGCGGCCGCTGCGGTCGTAGAGCATCGGCAATTCGACGTTCTTGATGGCGCTGGTGCGGGCCAGCAGATTGAAGCCCTGGAAGACGAAGCCGAGCTTCTGGTTGCGGATGGCGGCGAGCTCGTTCCGCCCGAGCCCGTCGACCCTCACGCCATCGAGGGTGTAGGTGCCGGAGGTCGGAGTGTCGAGGCATCCCAGCAGGTTCATGAGCGTCGACTTTCCCGAACCCGAAGCGCCCATGATGGCGACGAGCTCTCCCCGCCGGACCACGAGATCCACGCCGCGCAGGGCCCTGACCTCGTTCGTGCCGCTCACGTAGGTCTTGGTGATCTTGTCCGTCTCGATGACGATGTCGCTCATGGTGGCCTCGTCCTCAGAACGGCCCGCCGCCGCCTTGGGGACCGCGCCGGTTCTGGGGCGTGGGGCTGAGCGGGTTCGCGGCGGGCTTCGATGCGGCGGCCGCGGCCGGCGCGAGGCCGGCGATCACCTTCATGCCCTCGGAGACGTCGCGCCCCTGGATTTCGGTGAACGAGCCGTCGGTGAGGCCGGTCTGAACCCGCACGCTTTCGAGCCGGCCCGACGCGTCGAGAAGATAGAGAGTGCCCGAAGGCGGCCGGGCGTTCGAGGCTCCGTTTCGAGCCTCGCGACGGAAGGCTCCCGGAGCCGCCGCATCGACGCCGGAGGATGGGCGGCCCGGATCGCGAGGCGAGGCCGCGGGCGTCGGGCTCGCGCCGAACTGCGCGAGCAGTTCCTCGCTCGGCTTGTAGCGCAACGCCGCGTTGCTGACCTTGAGCACCCCGGTCGAGGCCTTCACCAGGAAATCCACGCGCGCGGTCATGCCGGGGAGGAGTTCGCGCTTCGGGTTCTCGAGCGTGATCACCACCGTGTAATTGACGACGTTGTCGACCATGGTCGACTGCAGGCGGACCTGCTGCACGGTTCCTTCGAACGTCCGGTCGGGAATGGCCTGAACCGTGAAGCGGACCTTCTGCCCCTGCTGGATCTTGTCGATGTCGCTCTCGCCCACCTGGGCCAGGATCCGCATCTGGGTGAGATCGTTCGCGATGAGGAAGAGCTGGGGAGCGGACAGGCTCGCCGCCACCGTCTGCCCGAGGTTCACATTGCGCTCGACCACCACCCCGTCGATGGGCGCGTGGATGTTGGTGTAGGAGAGGCCCTGTTGCGCGCGGCTCAAGGCGATCTGCGCGGACTTCTCGCTCGCCTGCGCGACCTTGAGCGCGGCCTCCCCCTGCTCGGCTTGGCTCGCGGGAATGAGGCCCGCGGCCGCGAGCTCGCGGTTGCGATCCTGATCGCGCGCAGCCTGGTTGGTCTGGGCGCGCAGCCTCTCCAGGTTCGCCTGCGCGTCCGCCACCGCCTGCTGCGCGATGGTGGGATCGATGCGCGCGAGGAGCTGGCCCTTCTTCACCTCGTCGTTGAAGTCGACGTAGAGGGCGGATACCTGACCCGAGACCTGGGTTCCCACGTTGACCGTGGTGACCGCCCCGAGGGTGCCCGTGGTCGAAACCGTGGACTGAATGTCGCCCCGCTCCACCGTGACGAAGCGGAAGCTCGGCGCCGGACTCGAGAACGCGAACTGTCTCACTCCGAATCCCAGGGCGACGACGAGGAGAACGAGACCGGCGCGAAAGACCACTTTGCGAGTCATGAGCACGACACCCTTCTGCCCGGAACGGAACGGCGGACATACAAAAGAGGAGCAACTCGCGTGCCATGAGGGCGAGCGGTGACGCGGCGCGTCAATCCTTAAGCTGGCCGGCGGCGAGGGTGGAGGGTCCGCCCGCAAGAGACTGGCGGCGCGGTCCTTAGGCCCGACGGCGAGAGCGCGCCTGCTTAAGGTCTGAAGGGCGTCTGAAGCGCCTGCGTCACCTGGAGAACCCGGTGCTCCGGCCCCTCTTGCATCGGAGGCGCATTTCCTGCCGGGACGCCTCCTTGCCCGCCTTGCCTTGACCCCATTCGATCTCGGCCAATGTACGATGACCGGCGCCATGAAGGGACCTCTGCACCGCTTCTTCGACGCCGATCATCGACGCCTCGATGCGCTCCTTGAACGCGCGACCGGGGATCCCGATCGGGTCGATCTCGCCCTCTTCGGGGAATTCCGGGCGGGGCTCCTCAAGCACATCGGCATGGAGGAGAAGGTCCTGTTCCTGACCGCGAGCCGCGCGCGTCACGACCGCCTGCCGCTGTTCGCGAAACTGCGGGTGGACCACGGCGCCATCGCGTCCCTTCTCGTACCCACCCCCACCCCCGCTCTCGTCGCCGAGATCCGCTCGATCCTCGGTCCGCACAACCGGCGGGAAGAGGAGGAAGGCGGCATCTACGACGTGTGCGATGAGGCGATCGGCCCGGTGGAGGCCGAACGCCTGATCGAGGGGCTCCGCCACTTCCCCGAGGTCCGGCTGAAGGGACACAACGACGCGCCGGTGGTGCACGAGCACATCCGGGTCAACGTCGAGCTTTCGAGAGCCCAGTGGCGCGAGGACCCGGAGGGTTAGACCAGCCCTAGAAGACCACCCGATCGGAAACGATCCGGCCCGCGGCGTCGACCTTCACCTCGCACAGAAAGCCGTCGGCGCGGCGGTCGGCGAAGCGCAGGTCGCGCCAGACCATCACGGTCAGGTCCCCCTCTTTCCGCGTCTCGAACCTCGAGAAGGCGGAGAAGTCCAGAAACACCCTCGCGGCATGGCTCTCCTTCGCGACCCGCAGGGCCAGGGCATCGGACGGGACTCTCGGGAACGTGACCTTGCTTCGAGCGACTCCGAGCGCGGGCACGTAGCCCGTCGCGAAGGCCTCGTCACTGCTCGCCATGAAACGCCACCGGTTGAGAGACAGAGGATCGGGCATCGCCCTCACCCGCGTGAACTCCGAGCCGGCGAGGCTCTCCGCCTGGCCCAGGGCCAGGGAGTGAGTGAGCGCGCGCAGGCCGATGAAGGCGAGGGCCAGGAACGCGGCCGAACGCTTCCCCCTCTCCCTGGTGATCGAGCACGCGCCGATGAGAAGCAACAGGAAGACGGGATCCACGATGAACATCCAGTCGAGCGAGTACCAGGTTGGATCGAAGGGAAGGAGCACTCTGGTGCCGTAGCTCGTCCACAGGTCCCAGAAGTCGTGAAGGAGAACGCCCAGCCAGGCCAGGAGGAAGGTGGGCAGAAACCGCCGCCTCGAACCCGGCCATCGCGCCAGGACCACGGCGAGGCCGGCCGCGAGAAAGGGGCTCGCGGGAAAGGCGTGAGTGATGGCGCGATGGTGCTCGAGGTAGGACACCCGCCCCCAGAAGCCGCTGACCAGGTCGATGTCCGGGAGGTTGTTCGCGAGAGCCAGGGTCAGGGCGGCGCCCTCCACTCTCTTCGCGAGCCCCAGGCGAGCGAGGGCGATGCCGGTCAGGGTATGAGTCAGATTGTCCACGCGACCGCCCCCCGGCCCGACTCGTTTCCTACTTCTTCCCCACCATCTCCTCGGGCTTCACCCACGCATCGAACTGCTCCGCGGTGACGAGGCCCAGTTCGATCGCGGTGGCCTTGAGGGTCTGACCCTTCTTGTGCGCGGTCTTCGCGATCTTCGCGGCGTTGTCGTACCCGATGTGCGGATTGAGGGCGGTGACGAGCATCAGCGAATTATGGAGGTTCGAATCGATCTTCGCCGCATTGGGCTCGATCCCGTAGGCGCAGTTGGTGCGGAAGCTCTCGCAGCCGTCGGCGATCAGGCGCGCGCTCTGCAGGAAGTTGTGGATGATGAGCGGCTTGAAGACGTTGAGTTCGAAGTTGCCGGACGCGCCGCCGATGTTGACCGCGACATCGTTCGCGATCACCTGGGCGCAGAGCATGGTCATGGCCTCGCTCTGGGTGGGATTCACCTTGCCGGGCATGATCGACGAGCCGGGCTCGTTCTCGGGAATGGTGAGTTCGCCGATGCCGCAGCGCGGACCGGAGGCGAGCCAGCGGACGTCGTTCGCGATCTTCATGAGCGACGCCGCGAGGGTCTTGAGCGCGCCGTGCGCGTGCACGAGGGCGTCGTTCGCGGCCAGGGCCTCGAACTTGTTGGGCGCGGTCACGAAGGGGAGATCGGTGAGGTCCGCGAGCTTCTTCGCGACCCGGACCGCGTACTCGGGATGGGCATTGAGACCCGTGCCCACCGCGGTGCCGCCCAGCGCCAGTTCCGCCAGGTGCGGGATGGCGGCCTCGACGTGCTTGAGGCCGTGGTCGAGCTGGGCCACGTAGCCCGAGAATTCCTGGCCGAGGGTGAGCGGGGTCGCGTCCTGGAGGTGGGTGCGGCCGATCTTGACGATGTCCTTGAAGGCCTTCGCTTTGCCGTCGAGTTCCTGCCGGAGAGCCAGGACCTTGGGAAGCACCTCGCGGGTCAGGGCCTCGACCGCGGCCACGCTCATCGCGGTCGGGAACACGTCGTTGCTCGACTGGCCCTTGTTCACGTCGTCGTTGGGATGGACCTTGCGGCCTTCGCCGCGCACGCCCCCCATGAGCTCCGATGCGCGGTTCGCCAGCACCTCGTTCGCGTTCATGTTCGACTGGGTGCCCGAGCCGGTCTGCCAGATGGCGAGGGGGAACTCCGCGGGGTGCTTCCCCGCGATGACTTCATCGGCGGCCCACACGATGGCCTCGGCCTTGGTGGGATCGAGGGCGTTCAGATCCATGTTCACCAGGGCCGCGGCCTTCTTGCACAGGGCCAGGGCCCGGATGAGCTCGGGCGGCATCTTCTCGGTCGAGATACGGAAATTCTCGAGCGAGCGCTGGGTCTGGGCCCCCCACAGTCTGTCCGCGGGAACTTCGATGGGGCCGAAGGTGTCTTTCTCGATGCGTGTGGAAGTCATGGCGGGAGGAGTTTACGGCGACCGCTTCACCCTGCGCTTATGACAACCTTCACATGCGCCAAAGCGAATCTGTCTCGTAGACTTCGCTTCCCCTTCGGGGTTCCCGGTCTGCCGGCCTGGCCGCGATTTTGAACCCCTGATCCCCTGGAGTCTCCGTTGTCCGAGTTAAGAAACGATCTCGCCGCGCTCAAGATCGAGCGCGGCCATCACCACCTCCCGTCTCCGCGACGCTGGACGCTCTTCCTGCTCCTGCCGGCCGCCCTCGTCCTGGGCGGGGCCTATTTTCTGAGGTTCCAGAACCGGCCCCTCGAGGTGGCGACCGCGAAAGTCACGAAGGGCGAGGTCTCCGCCGAGTCCGCGAGCGCTTCGAACGCGGGCGCTCCGCTCCTCACCGCCTCGGGCTACATCGTGGCCCGCCGCAAGGCCGTGGTGTCCGCCAAGATCCAGGGCCGGCTGTCCAGCCTCCGGGTGGAGGAGGGGAGCCGCGTCCGCGAGGGCGAGATCATCGCGCGGCTCGAGGATCGCGACTACCTGGCCCAGGTGGAGCGCGCGGAAGCGGCGGTCCAGCGGGCACAGGCGGATCTCGCCGAGTCACAGCGCCAGGCGCGGGTGGCCGAAGGTCTCACCCGCGAGCAGATCGGCACCCGGGACGCGCTCGATGGCGCCAACTCGCGGGTCACGGTGGCGGAGGCAGCGGTTCGTCAGGCGAAAGCCGAGGTCGAGTTCTACCGGGCCGTCCTCGCCAACACGGAGATCCGCGCGCCCTTCTCCGGCACGGTGGTGAAGAAGATGGCCGAAGTGGGCGAAAGCGTCGCCCCCATCCCGCCGGGCGTGAACATCTCGACGGCATCGGGCGCGATCGTGGCCCTCGCCGATCTCGACACCCTCGAAGTCGAGGTGGACGTCGCGGAGTCGAACGTGGCGAAGCTCGGCCCGGATCAGCCCGCCGAGGTCTCGGCCGAGGCCTTTCCGGATCGCAGGTACAAGGGCCGCCTGCGCCAGGTGATCCCCACCGCCGACCGGACCAAGGCCACGGTGCAGGTGAAGGTCACGATTCTGGACAAGGACAAGGACCTCAAGCCCGAGATGAGCGCGCGCGTTCAGTTCACCGAGAAGGCTGCGCTGGCCGCTCCGAGGGCGGCGGGCGCGCCTCCGACGATGCAGTCGGTGGTCACCGCACCCGAGTCGGCGATCGTCACCCGCGAGGGCAGGACCGTGGCCTTCGAGATCCTCGAAGGGCGCGTGAAGCTCCGGCCGGTCGAAGTGGGATCGAAGAGCGGGGGCGTGGCGCGGATCAAGAGCGGCCTCTATGGCGGCGAGACCCTGGTCGACGCTCCGGGCAAGGAATTGAAGGACGGCGATACGGTTCGCGCGAAGGCGAACTGAGGCAATCGAGAAGGAAGAAACGATGACAACAATGGTCTCGGTCAAGGACGTCACCAAGGTCTACAAGCGCGGGTCCGAGGAGCTCAAGGTCCTCGACTCGCTGAGTCTCGACGTGCCCGAAGGCGAGTTCGTCGCCCTCATGGGCCCGTCCGGCTCGGGCAAGACCACGCTCTTGAACCTCATCGCGGGCATCGATCAGCCGACCTCCGGCGCGGTGGTGGTGGGCGGCCGGAACATCGCGGTTCTCTCCGAGGGGGAACTCGCGAAGTGGCGCAGCCACAGCGTGGGCTTCATCTTTCAGTTCTACAACCTCATCCCGGTGCTCTCCGCGCTCGAGAACGTGGAGCTGCCCCTGCTGCTGACGAAGCTCAACAAGAAGGAGCGGCGCGAACGGGCGCTCACCGCGCTCAAGGTGGTGGGGCTCGCCGACCGCTCGACGCATTACCCCCGGCAGCTCTCCGGCGGGCAGGAGCAGCGTGTGGCCATCGCGCGGGCGATCGTGACCGATCCGCTGGTCCTGGTCGCGGACGAGCCCACGGGCGACCTCGACGCGAAGAGCGCCGAGGAGATCCTGAAGCTCATGGAGACCCTGAACCGGGAGTTCAAGAAGACCATCGTGATGGTGACCCACGACCCGCGCGCCGCCGATCGCGCGCACGTGCAGCGGCATCTCGAGAAGGGCGTGCTGCAGCTCCGCTAGGAGAGCGACCATGAAATACCTCCCCTTCGTTTTCAAGCATCTTCGCCGGAACTGGGTGCGCACCACGAGCACGGTGGTGGCCATGGCGGTCTGCATCTTCCTGCTCTGCACCCTGCGGTCCGTGCTGTCCGAGGTCGACGGCATGCTCGAGGCGTCGAGCGCGAGCCGCCTCGTCACCCGGCATTCCGTGAGCCTCACCTTCAACCTGCCCATGGCCTATGAGTCGCGCATCCAGTCCGTGCCCGGAGTGAAACGGGTGGCGAAGACCGCGTGGTTCGGCGGATCGCTGCCCGCGAAGAAGGAGGGCCAGGCCGACGCGGACGCCGGCTCCGACTCCACGACGGACTGGAGCAACTTCTTCAACAACATGGCCGTCGACGCCGAGGCCTACTTCGCGATGTATCCCGAGCTGGTGGTCCCGCCCGATCAGTGGCAGAGCTTCAAGGAGACGAGATCGGGCTGCGTCATCGGCAGCAAGCTCGCGAAGAAGTTCAACTGGAAGGTGGGCGACAAGTTCTTCCTCGAGAGCTTCATCCCGCCCTACCGGCGGCGCAGCGGGCCTTTCGAGTTCGTGGTGAGCGGCATCTACGACGCGGACCTCGCGAAGTTCCCGGGCACGGATGTGTCGACCATGTACTTCCACTTCGACTACCTCAAGGAGGGGGTCGCTCCCCGGGACATCGGGGTGGGCACGTTCATGGTGGAGATCGACGACGGCAACCAGGCCGCGAGCGTGGGCAAAGCCATCGACGCCCTCTTCGAGAACAGCTCCGCCACCTCCATCACCGAGACCGAGCAGGCCTTCAAGGCGAGCTTCATCGCCATGGCCGGGAACCTCGCCTTCCTCCTGAACGGCATCGGCCTCGCCGTGTCCTTCACCATCCTGCTCGTAACCGCGAACACCATGAGCATGGCGGTGCGCGAGCGGCGCACCGAGATCGGCGTCTTGAAGACCCTCGGCTTCTCGAGCGCGCACGTGATGGGCTTCGTGGTGGGCGAGGCGTTGCTGCTCGGCATCCTGGGCGGCGCCCTCGGCGTCTTCGGAAGCCAGGGCCTTCTCTACGCCGTCTCCCATGCCCCGGGAGTGAGCGACATCCTCGCGGGCATCGGGCTCACCGGCCTGGAACTCAAGCCCGCGGTGGCGGTGCTCGGGTTCTTCATCGCGGTCGCCCTGGGTCTTTTCGCGGGGCTCGTGCCCGCCCTCTCCGCCTACCGGGCGAAGATCACCGACATCCTGAGGACGGTGTAGCTCCATGGCCCTCCCGATCTCCTACAACATCCGCAACGTGCGCGTGCGCTGGCAGGTGACCCTGCTTGCCATCTCCGGCATCGCTCTCGTGGTCGCGGTGTTCTCGATCCTGCTCTCGATGTCCGCGGGCTTTCAGATGGCCCTGCGCGCCACGGGAAGGCCCGACAATGCCCTGATCGTCCAGCGGGGATCGGCCTCCGAACTCACCTCCGGCGTGCGCATCGACGACCGAAACACCATCCTCGCCGACGATCGGATCGCGCGCCGGCCCGACGGCTCCCCCCTGGCGTCCTGGGAGTGGGTGGTGGTGATGAGCCTGCCCAAGGTCGACAACGGCGGCTCGACCAACGTCACCCTGCGGGCGGTGCCCCCGCAGGCCTTCGAGGTGCGGGGAGGGATCGACCTCGTGGAGGGGAGGAACTTCCAGACCGGCCTCGACGAAGTCATCGTGGGTCGCAAGATCATGGGCCGGATCGAAGGCCTGAAGCTCGGCCAGCAGGTGAAGTACATGGACAAGCGCTTCACCGTGGTCGGCGTGTTCGAGTCCCGGGGCGGCGCGTTCGAAAGCGAGATCTGGGGCGACTTCAACGTGATGGGCGCGATGTTCCAGCGCGGCGCCGGATCGAACTCGGTGGTGGTCCGCATGAAGGACGCGTCGCAGATCCCGGCCCTCGACAAGTGGATCCGGTCCCAGCCCCAGATGCAGCTCCAGGCCGTACCCGAGCCGAAGTACTACTCCGATCAAGCGGGGCCGCTCGCCGCGATCCTCAAGGGCCTCGCGGCCTTCGTGGCCTTCGTCATGGGCGTGGGCGCGGTGTTCGGAGCCATGAACACCATGTACGCGATCGTGGCCTCGCGCACCCGCGAGATCGGCACCCTGCGCGCGCTCGGCTTCTCGCGCTTCTCGATCCTGTCTTCGTTCGTGATGGAGTCGGTGGTCCTCGCGACCCTCGCGGGGGCGATCGGGATCCTCCTCGCCATGCCGATGAACGGATTCTCCACCGGCACCGCGCAGACCCAGAGCTTCAGCGAAGTCGCCTTCTCGTTTCAGCTCACCCCGGCGATCCTGATGACGGGGATGGTGTTCGCCGCCCTCATGGGCCTGGTCGGCGGTCTCCTGCCCGCGTTGCGCGCGGCCCGGATGCCGATCACCCGCGCCCTGCGCGACGCGTAGCTCTTCAGGGCAACGCGGCGAGGGCGCGCACCTTCTCACGCTCCTCGGGACTGAACGAAGGGTCCCGGAGCACGCCCTCGACCCCCTGGGTGGAGAGTGCCGCGGCCGCGCCCACGAGGTCCTTCATGGTGTCCTCGATCTGCCCCACCACGTAGCCCCTGAACAGGCCGAGGCGCATGATGGCGTTCACCATCGCGTTCACCGGCGCGGTGCGGATGCGAACGTCGTAGGCGATGCCCTTCGGGTCCTTCGAGCCGGGCCTCACGCGGATGTCGACGTAGGCCGAGCCCCGGAGCTTCCAGGGACCGAACTTCGAATTGCCCCAGCCGTAGTAGGTCCGCCGCCGCTCCGCGGCGTCGAGAAACAGGAGCTCGGCCTCCCCCGTGAGCTTGTCGGCGCGCGCCGCGTGAAAGCGCTTCGACGAGGCGTCCGCGTACTGGATGGAATAGCGCGTCTTCGAGAACCGGGTGGCGAGCTTCGCGGCCAGGGGCAGGTCCAGGGCGAGGGTGTCGAACTTCGCCTCGCTGATGGGCGCCTCGCCGGTGATGTCGTAGACCACGCGGTACCGTCCGCCCAGGAAGGGGTAGACGAAAGGACCCATCCCCGCATCGGGGGTCACGCCATGGGCCAGGAGGTCTCGCGGCTCGGAGCATCGCTGGGCGTCGTACACGACGCCGTCGATGGGGCGCGACTGTCCGGGCGTGCAGGAGGCGAGTTCGATGGCCAGGGCGCAGGCCTTGACCAGCGCGCAGGCGGGCTTCGGCGCGTCGACCGCGGCCGCGTTCGCGGCCGCGAGAAGAAGAGCCAGGGTTCCCAACGGACGCGCCCCGCCCGAAGGGCGCTAGAACAACCTGGAGATGTAGACGTCCATCTGGTGCTTCCAGTAGGGCCAGTCGTGGCCGCCCTGGTCGCGCCAGTCGTCGAGGTGATGCGGGATGCCGCGCGAGGTCAGGATGGCGGACATGCGTCGCGCCGGACCGCTGTCCTCGTACGGGCCGTTGCCGGTAGCGAGGCGGATGTCGCACTGGTGCAGGTACTGGAGGATGTTCCAGTCGGTCAGGTTCGCCATGTAGTCGACGGGGTTGTTGAAGTAGAAGTTGTCGTCGAAATAGCCGTCCATGAAGCTGCGCAGGTCATAGACGCCGGACAGGGCCAGGCACCGGCGCACGCGGGTCGGGTGCTTGAAGAGGGTGTTGGCCGCATGGTACGCGCCGAAGGACGCGCCGGTGGTGGTGATGGCGATGCCCTTCTGATTGCAGTGGTGCTCGATGAAGGGAAGAACCTCGTTCGCGATGGCGGAGTCGTAGGCCACCTGGAACTTCACCCGGTCCGCGGGGTGGATGTTCTTGTTGTACCAGGAGTCGTTGTTGACCGAGTTCACGCAGAAGAACTTCGCCCGGCCGGCCTGGATGTGGTGGCCGAGAACGTCGAACATTCCCTGGCCTTCGTACTCGCTCTCGTCGCCGCCGCTGGTCGGAAAGACCAGGATGGGCTGCCCGAAATGGCCGTAGACCCGGACGTGAACATCCCGGCCGATCCGGTCCGAGTACCAGCGGTGGGTTTCGCTCTCCATGCTTCAAGCCTCCGATTTATTGCCGATCAAGCCTAGCGCAAAGGCAACGATGGAGCGGTTTTCGGCAGGGCCGCGTGGAAGTCCTCGCCCACCACGGCCGCGATGGTGGCCGCCAGCTGTGAGGTCGTGACCGTGAGGTTCTTGCGGACCCCGAGCGGCGGCACCGAGGGGCCGAGCGCCGCCATCCAGGTGTCCTCGGCGGCGGGAACGTCCTTGCCGTGATCCGACCAGTCCTTCAGCGTGGCGCCGCGCCCATGGTCGGTGGTGACGAGCAGGGTGGTGCGATCGCGATAGGCCGGCAGCGACTGCAGGGTGGTCCAGATCCGCTCGATGAAACGGTCCGCGCGTTTCGTGGCATCGAGGTACAGATCGTATCGGCCTTCGTGCGCCCACTCGTCGCCCTCGCCGAGCATGATGTAGAGGACGCGCGGCTGGCGGGTCTTGAGATCTTCGATCGCCGCGTAGACGATGGGGGCGTCGAACGTGCCGTAGCCCCAATACGCGGGAAGGTCCGCGGCGAGTTCGTTGATCTCGCGCTCACGCGAGGTCTTCGGATCGGGGACGGGCACGAAGCCGGTGCCCACGGGGAGATGAGACCGCCCGGTGTTGAGGATGAAGGGCAGCACGTCCCAGGAGCCGAAGGCGGACACCTTCCCCGCGAAACCGGGACGGCCGTCCAGCCACTCGAGCACCGTGACATTCGGGTTGGGCGTCTTGTTGTTGCTGTCGATGCGCGGGTCCACAAGGCCTGCGAGCATCTCGCTGTACCCGGGGTAGGAGAACCACAGGCCGTTGGTCACGTGCGACCGGCTCTGCTGCGAGGGATCGCCGAAGATCTGGCCCTGCTTCGCGATGACGTTCCACATGAAGGGCATCAGCAGGGCGCGCCGGGCTTCCGCGGTGTCGCCCGCGTACTCCTTGGCGGCCGGATCGATGACGCCCTTCGCGTCGCGCTTGAAGTACGCCTCGTCCGCGCCCCCGAACATCTCCTGCCACCGCAAACCGTCGAGGGTGACGATGACGACACTGCGGGCAGCGGGCTGAGCGAACGCCGCCTGGGCAAACCAGGCCAGGACCAGGAAACCGCGAAAACCTCTCATGGCCCTGGATTATTTCACCCTCCCCACGCGCGAAGGCGAGGTCGAGGTTCCGCGCTGTACTCCACCTCGTCGCGACGGTGCGGTGCGGTGCGGGACGTCGTGGGGGACGTTTGACCGGACCGCTCACGCCGGCGTAGCGTCCGCCGCGGGAGGAGAACTCCATGACGAGCCTCGACCGACTGCTGGTCGCCGCGATCGCAATGGGAACGCAGACCCGCGCCGTGAGCCCCACTTCCGGGTACGCGCAGGCGGCGCGAGTCTCTGCCAGCCGTCGGTATCGAATCTGCCCGTGTCTGTTTCTGGTCTTGCCGGGAGTGCTGCAAGCGTGCTCGGCGAACACAGCCCCCGTCGGGCAGCCTCAGGTACAGATCGAGAGTGGTACGCGCACGACCTCAGCCGGCGACACGATCGCCTATGACCTGTTCATCCCGGTGGCCAGCGCGAAACCGCCACAGCCGCCCTGGCCGGCCGTAGTCCTGAATCACGGCTTCGGCCGCAACAAGGAAAAGCATTACAACAACGCCCTGTATATGGCGGAGCGCGGCATCGTGGTGCTCACCCCCAACCAGGTCAGCCTGCTTACGGGTGAACAGGGCCAGCTCCGCAACATCGCCAACACGGTCGATCATGTGCACTGGCTCAAGGACCGGACCGCCAATCCATCCGATCGGCTGGCGGGGCAGATTGACCCGAACCGCGTCGGCCTGGCTGGCCACAGCGCGGGCGGGGCGATCTCTTTCGAGGCGACGATCGATCTGCAGAACATTGGCGAGCTCCCTGCCGCGCTGGTGCTGCTGGACGCCGTGCCGTGGGCCCGCACGATCGTTCGCGCTGGCGAGCTGCTACCGCTGCCGATGAGCAGTCTGCGATCTGAGCCGTCCTCCTGCAATAGCCAAGGGGCCGTGCTCGACTTGCTGAACGGATTGGCCTTTCCGCTCGAAGACGTATTGATCGTCGACGGCACCCACTGTGATCCTGAAAACCCCACAGATGGGCTGTGCAGCGTGCCCTGCGGGCAGGCCAGCTCACAGCGCCAGGCGATCTACCAGAATCTGATGTACCTGTTCTTCCAGGATGCCTTCAGGCGGGCCCCCGCTGGGCAGCCGTCCGAGACCTACGAGGCGGCCGTGCGAAAACTCGAGAGCCAAGGGCAGATAACCGTCTCGGCCACCAAGGGCCGTCCCTGATCCCGGACTCCCTACCGCAACAAACGTCGAGCGGTGGTGGGGGGCGGAACGAGGGTCTCGAGGAAGCCGCGGTTCGTCTGCGTCTTCGACAGGCGGTCGGTGAGGAACTGCGCCGCTTCGATCGAGCTCATCTCCGCGAGAGCGCGACGCAGGGTGTGACGCTGCCGCAGTTCGTCGGGGGTCATGAGCAGCTCTTCACGTCGCGTGCCGGACTTCAGGACGTCGACGGCCGGGAAGATGCGCCGCTCGGCGATCTGACGGTCGAGGATGATCT
>DAORUA010000056.1:0-14551 GCA_035432945.1 Vicinamibacteria bacterium
GAAGAGGTACGCGCCGAATGCCGGAAACAGGTGGAAGAACTGGGGAGTGATCAGGCCGCTCTTCGGATGATCCAGCTCGAAGCCCATGAAGCGCGGCCAGGAGGGCTGAAGATGATCGTCGCCGGCGTCCAGGATGAATCGGAATGGGGGCGCCTCGAGGTTCGCATAGAAGAGGGATAGATCCTCGGCGGGAATCGACGCGACCACGGGATCGAGATGGGTGATGGCGCCCGTCCGCGCGATCACTCCCATCGCGGAGACATACGCCCCGGGATCGCGGCCGCCAACGATGTACTCGCTGGGGCGGGCGTGAAGCAGGAAGGAGACCCCGAGGACGAGGAGCGCGGGCAGGAGCGAGGCCGGGCGGTCCGGCCGCGCCAGCGGCCACGCCGGCCGCCGCCCGAGGCCGCGGGCGATCAGAAGAATGGCGACGAAGAGAGCGATTTCCAGCGCGGCGGCCCGAACCGTGCCGAAGGCTCCGAATTCGGCGAGCACGAGCGCGAGCCACGAGGACGCCGCGACCGAGATGGCGCCCGCGAGGAAGAGTCTCTCGTCGAGAGAAAGCCTCTCGCGATCGGAGGGGCGGAGAAGGGAGAGAAAGCCGAGTCCGGGAAGCAGCAGAAGGACAAGGGCTGCGGGATAGGCGAGGGCGGCTTCCAGGGTCTGTGGCAAAAGCTCTGTTCCCGAACTGACCGCCGAGGCAGTCGGTTCCTAGGCGTTGACGGCTTCCTTGACGGCGGCGATCACCGCGCCCACCTGGGCGTCGCTGAGCTCCGGGTACACGGGGAGAGAGACGATCTGATCCGCGGCCCGCTCGGCCACTTTCCGATCTCCGCGCTTTCCTCCAAGCGACGCGTAGGCGCCCTGGAGGTGGAGGGCCACCGGATAGTGGACGGCGGTGCCCACCCCGCGTTCGCTCATCGCGGCCATGAAGGCGGCCCGGCGCTCGTGGCGGACCACGAAGAGGTGATACACCGCCCGCGCGTAGCTCTGCTCCTCGGGCAGGCCGAGGGGAAGGCCGCGGAACGCCTCGAAATAGCGCTCGGCGATCTCCCGCCTCCGACTGGTCTCCGCGTCAAGGGTGTGGAGAAGCTCGCGGAGGATCGCGGCCTGCATGTCGTCGAGGCGGGAATTGGTGCCGAGGATGTCGTGCTTGTACTTCTCGCTCTGGCCGCCGTTTCGAAGCTGCCGGAGTTTCTTCGCGAGGCCCGGATCGTCGACGAGGATGGCGCCGCCGTCCCCGAAACCGCCGAGATTCTTGGTGGGATAGAAGGAAAGGCCGGCGATCCCGGCAATGCTGCCCACGGGGCGGCCCTTGTACCTCGAGGCATGAGCCTGGCACGCGTCTTCGACCACGACCAGCTTGTGCCTCGCCGCGATGTCCATGATCGGATCCATGTCCGCGGGATGACCATACAGATGCACGGGCATGATGGCCCGGGTGCGCGGTGTGATCAGGGCCTCGATGGTCGAAGGGTCGAGGTTCATGGTCACCGGATCGATGTCACCGAACACAGGCCTGGCGCCGAGGCGGGAGATGGCGAGGGCGGAGAAGGCGGCGGACATGGGGGAGGTGATGACTTCATCTCCCGGACCGATCCCCTTGACCTCGAGGGCGAGGATGAGCGCGTCCGTGCCGTTGCCCACGGCAACCGCATCCTTCGCTCCCATGGCCGCGGCGAGTTCCTTCTCGAAGGCGTCCACTTCGGGGCCGAGGATGAACCAGCCCCGGTCCAGCACGCGCGCGATGGCCCGGTCGATGGCGGCGCGATGGGCCGCGACCTTGGGCTTCAGTTCGTTGAAGGGAACCGGGAGGATTTCGGTCACAGGTAGCGGTCCTTGTGCTGACGGTAGTAGTCAATGGTCCGGGTGAGGCCGTCGGTGAAAGTCGTGGCCGACTTCCAGCCCAGCACGCCTTCGATCTTCCGCGCGTCCGAATAGAAGTCGCCGATGTCGATCTTCTTGCGCTCCTCGGGGAACGGGACCACCTTGATCTCGCTCTTGCCGGACAGCCTGACCAGGTCATGGGCGAGGTCGAGCAGGGAGATCGGAGTTCCACCTCCGAGGTTGAAGACCTGTCCGTTGCTGGCTTCGCTCGCCCCCGCGCGAAGGAAGGCGTCGACCACGTCGTCCACGTAGTCGAAGTCCCGGCGCTGGGCGCCGTCTCCGAAGACCTCGATGGTCTCCCCGAGCACGGCCTTGCGCATGAACCAGCCGATGAAGCCCTGGCGGTTGTGGCGGATGAGCTGGCGGGGACCGTAGGTGTTGGTGAGCCGGAGCGAGCAGGCCCGTATGTTGTACACCTGGTTGTACACCAGATGGTAGAACTCGCCGGAGATCTTGTTGATGCCGTTCACGTCCGCGGGGGCGAGCGGATGGTCTTCGCCCACGGGCAGACGCTGGGGACGCCCGTAGATCTGGCGGGTTCCCGCATAGACGATCTTCGCCCCGGGATTCCGCTTGCGCAGGGCCTCGAGGATCCACAACTGCGAGCGGCAGTTGATCTCGAGATCGGTGAAGGGATCGGTCATGGAGTCGATGTGACTCACCTGGCCCGCGAGGTTGAACACCACGTCCTGCCCCTGGACCAGGTACTCCATGGCGTGGCCCCGCACGTCGGCGATGTTGATGCGTACCTTGTCCTCGTAGCCGTCGAGGTTGAACAGGTTCCCGCCGTAGTCGGGAAGGAGTGAGTCGACCGCGGTCACGCGCGCGCCCAGGTCGGCGAGCCGCCGGCAGAGGTTGGACCCGATGAAGCCGAGCCCGCCCGTGACCAGGACGGCGCGGTTCCGGTAGGAGTCGAGATACCCGGTCATGGTCGGGCCGCGGACTTCAGATGGCTCCTGGAAACCGCGAGCTCCGCCCACAGGCTCACGAGGTCGCGCAGGGTGCGGAAGACCCGGGGGAAATTGAAGAACTGGCTCTTGCCGTAGGTGCGGTGGAAGTGGTGAACCGGCACCTGGGCGATCCGGAAGTTGAAGTCCGTCACCTTCTTCATGAGTTCGACGCAGATGACCCCGGAGGAGCGGGTGAGCTTCACCTTGTCGAAGATGCTCTTCCGCATCAGCCGGAAGTCGCAGTCGACATCGCGAACCTTGAGGCCGAAGGCGAGCTTCACGAAGTGGTGGTAGACGCGGCCGATCACCTTGCGGTGGAAGGGGTCGTTGCGGGAGATCTTGTATCCGTTCACGAAGTCGATGTCGTCGGAGTAGGCCTCGAGGAGCAGCGCGAATTCGCGGGGATCGTACTGGGCGTCGCCGTCGGTGTAGAGCACGAGCTCCTTCGAGGCGGTTTCGAAGCCGGTGCGCAGGGCGCCCCCGTAACCCCGGTTCTTCGGGTGATGAACCACCTTGAGCCAGGGATTGACCTTCGCCATCTCGTCCAGGAGTTCGCCGGTGTGATCGGGGCTCCCGTCGTTGACCACGATGACCTCGTAGTCGTCCGAGTACTTCCGCACCGTCATGTGGGCAAGGATGACCAGGCTCGCGATGGTCCCCGCGTCGTTGTAGGCGGGAAAGAAAACGGAGACGGAGGGGCGGGAGTTCGGCATCGGTTCCTTTGGCAAACCCCTATTTTCCCTCTTCCCGGCTGGTTTTGAGGAGGGCGGCCACATTGGCGGGTTTGGCCAGGAGCCACGCCGCGCCGAGGAGGCCGACCAGGGCGATGGTGAGGCCCGGATAGAAGAGAGGCGGCGTGTAGCGCAGCGTCGTCGATGCGCCCGCCCCCGCCTCCACCCGGAACCGTCCCGAGAATTCGGTGGCGCCGCCACTCCATCCGTTCAGATAGGGGAGAGCCACCTCGACGGTCTGGGCCGCCTCGCTCCGGAACTCGAGCTGGCCGCCGGGCGCGGGCCCGGCCTCGCGCGCGACCGGAGCGGCGCCGCGCACCAGGGGCGAAGCCCCCATCACGCGGAAGACCCGGATCTGCGGCGTGGTGGCGATTTCCTGAAACGCGTCCTGCGAGAGATACGCGGAAAGGCGGGAGGCCTGGGCGGTATTCCCTTCCTGGGTTTCGAGACCCAGGCCGATGACCCGCACCACGTCCCCCTCGCGCGGGGCCTCGAGGATCACCGCATCCACGCGATAGGAAGGCGACGGCACCGTGGCCTGGACTCCTGACACCGCGCCCAGCGGGACTTCCCGGTTCCCGTTGACTCGAACCAGAAGGGCCAGCGGCGCCTTCGGCGCCGCGCCGAATGTGACCGCGATGGCCTTGAGCCGCAGAAAGGGTATGGCGAAGACGCGGCGCGTCCCCGGTTCGATGGTCACATCGAAGGGCTCCTCCGAGACCGCGCGCACGAGATCGTTCGTCTGGACCTGGACCGCGTCGATCGACCAGTTGCGGAGGAGAGCCACGGGCGGGGTCAGGGACCGCTCGGCCAGGAAGCCTCTCGCCCCCATCTCGCCCACCGCCCGGCGAATCGAAAGCGGGGCCATCGGGTCGTAGCCGTTGGCCTGAACCCTGGGAGCGAGAGCACCGTAGCCCGCGAATCCGAGGTCGAGCGCCAGCTCCGTGGGGAAGGCGCGCACGAGAGTAAGGACACGCGGGTCTTTCCCGAGTTCTCCGAGCGCCCGGTCGACCGCGCGCCGGGTGGGCGTCCCCCCCACGAGTTGACCGCGGGTTGGAGCGGTCTTGAAGACTTCCCGGCTGGTGGGCTGCAGCGCGAACGAGACGGCGAGGGGGAGCAGAAACACCGAGGCGGCAACGTCGCTGCCCGCATCGGCGAGGGCGAAGTAGGCGATGAGCGCGATCGCGTAAACGCCCACCGCGGCGGCCAGCCGTTCCGGAAGCCCGCCCAGGGTGGCGGCGGCGACCGAGAGCACGCCCACCGAAGCGAGGGAGGCGACGAGAAAATAGGCTCTGAGCCTTCTGCCGCGGCGGGTCCGCCGCTCCCGCCATTGTTCGTCGAGGGCGAGTCCGGCCAGAGCGGCGAGGGCGAATTCCAGAACCAGGGGGAGCGCACCCGGGGCGAGAAGGGGGCCGCGCCCGGTCTGAAGGGCCAGCGACGCGAGGACGGCGAGGAGAAGAACCCGCACCGGAAGGCGCTCGAACAGAAGGGGCAGACTGGCGAGGGCGAGACTCGCCGCGGGCGTGTGGGTCACGGTCTTGAGAATCAGCCCGGCGAGACCCGAAACCCCCTCGCCCGCCGCCTCGGCCGCGAGGCCGGTCACTTGTCGCCCGGCGGAGGGCAGCATCTCGAGAGTGGGCATCCACTGCGGTGCGGAAAGGGCGATCCCCAGGACCAGGGCAAGCCCGGTGGCGAGGCGCGAGGGGGCTCGCGGTGAACGGCCGAGGGTGTGCCCCAGAAGCAGCCGGCCAAAAAGAAGGGCGCCCCCCGCTCGAAGCGCTTCCGGCGATCCGGCCAGAACGAGCAGGGCTATGGAGGCGCCGAGCCCGACCAGCCGCGCCGGGGTCGCGCGATTCATGTGCGACTCGGCGGCCAGAAGGACCAGGGGCAGCATGGGAGCCGCCACCAGGGTGGCCGTATCTTCGAAATGGCTCAGAAGGTAGGGACCGTAGGCGAAGGAAAGCGCGCCCACGAAGGCTCCGGGCGCCCCCGCGCCCAGGCGCTTCAAGTAGAGATAGGTGAGGACTCCGGCCAGGGAAACCGAGATGAGAACGAGGGCCTGAAACGCGGAGAACGCATCGAACCCCGAAAGCAGGATGGTGAGCGGGTAGAGCACTCCGCCGCGGTAGGCGGCGAGAAGCGGCGCGCCCAGGAACTCGCGGGTATTGAGGAACGGCCACGAGAGGTCCCGGTAGGCCTGAAAGGCCTCGGTGCGGAGGGGCAGATGGAGGGCGACACCGTCGCCCGGCCCCAGAAGCCGATGATCGAGCAGGGGCTCGATGTAGGCGATCAGGGGAAAGACAGAGAGGACGAGGAGAGCAAAGACATCGCCTTTGAAGTAGGCCCGGCTCAACGCCTGTCCTGCATCGACGCGATCTGCTCGGAAATCAGCCCGAACAGGAACACCACGACGCCCAGCTGGATCAGCAGGGCCGAGCCCATGGGAATCTTGTCGAATTTCAAGACGTTCCAGATCCCGTAGGCCACGCCCGTGAACAACGAGACCCCCGCGATGGGCGCGAACACCCGCAACGGCGCATACAGGGTCACGATCTTGAAGATGATGAGGATGAAACGGAAGCCGTCTCGAAGGGGCCGGATCTTCGAGGTGCCCACCCGGGCCTTCGCCGAGATGGGCACGAACAGGACGCTGTGACCGGACTTCATCATCGACAGGCAGGACGTGGTCGGATACGAAAAGCCGTTCGGGAGAAGGTGGATGATGTCGAGGAGGGCCTGGCGTTTCGCCGCCCGGTATCCGGAGGTGAGGTCGGGAATCGGCCGGTCGGTGAGCCAGGAGGCGAGAGCCCGGAAGGCGGCGTTGCCGGTCGCGCGGATCACCGACTGGTCGCCCAGCGCCCGGGCGCCGATCACCAGGTCGTAGGTGCCGATGGGGGCGATGAGCTTCCTCGCTTCCGCCGGATCGTGCTGGGTGTCCGCATCCATGAGCAGGATCACCGCCGATGCGGACTCCCGGATGCCGGTCTTCACCGCGGCGCCGTTTCCCTTGTTGTAGGGATGGCGCACCACGCGCGCGCCCGCCGCCTCCGCCAGGGCCGCGGTGTCGTCGGTCGATCCATCGTCGACCACGAGGATCTCCGCGAAGCCCTGCGGCTTGAGGCCCAAAACCGTGGCCGCGATCCCGCTCGCCTCGTTGAAGGCCGGAATGACGACCGTGGCTTCCCGGGGGTCAGCCACGCGGCTCCGTATCAGAGGAGAGCTCCGCCTTTCGAACCCGATACAGGACGTCCTCGATCAGTTTCCGGTTGCTGGCGATGAGATCGGCCATGAGGCCCCACTGCAGGGTCTGGAAGCCGAGGATGAGCAGGAGCACGGAGAGCATCGCGGACTGGAGGTGGCCGGTGATGGCGCCCTGCCACCAGAAGTACGCGTACCGGAGACCCAGGATGGCGCCCGCGGAGAACAGAAGACCGCCCAGGATCATGAAGACCTTGAAGGGCTCGTACATCGCGTAGATCCGCAGAATGGTGGCCACGGAGCGCTTGACGTATTCGCTGGTGGACCCGAACAGCCGCGACGGTCTCGTGTGCCTGGCCTCGATGGGCATGTGGGCGATGGCCAGCCGCTTCTTCCCGGCCTGGATGATCGACTCGAGCGTGTAGGTGAACTCGCTGACGATGTTGATCCGGAGGGCCGCCTCCCGGGACAAGGCCCGGAATCCGCTGGTGGTGTCGGGCACGTCCGTTCCCGAGACCTTCCTCACCACCCAGCTCCCGAGCATCTGCAGCCGCTGCTTCATCCAGGAGAAGTGCGCGACTTCGGAGACCTGCCGGTCGCCGATGGTCATGTCGGCCTCGCCCCGGAGGATCGGGGCGATGAGCCGCGGGATATCCGCCCCGGGATACTGGTTGTCGGCGTCGGTGTTCACGATGATGTCGGCGCCGAGCTTCAGGCTCGCGTCGAGGCCGGCCATGAAGCCACTGGCGAGTCCCTTGTGGCGGGTGAAGCGCAGGACGTGGTCGGCCCCGTTCGCAAGAGCCACCTCCCGGGTCCGGTCCTTCGACCCATCGTCGATCACGAGAACCAGGACCTCGTCGATTCCCTCGATCCGCCGCGGAATCGCGCGCAACGCCGCGGGGAGGGCTTCCTCCTCGTTCAGGCAGGGGATCTGGACCACGAGCTTCATATGCGTGGGGGAAGGTAGCACAACGCGCCGGGAATTCCGCGTCTCACGGGGTGCGCGGAGCCTCGTCCTGCTGCGCGATCTCGATCGCTCCCCGCCATGCCGAATACTCCCGGAACTGGGCCACGTTGTCGAGAACCACGACCTTGGGTTCCTTGCTCTTCTTTCTGCTGGCCGCGGAGGCGAAAGTCTCCAGGCCGCTCCGCGGTTCGGCGCCCGGAGAGAGGGCCGGGACCACGTTCTTGAAGGCATCGTCATGCGGGGCGAAGGATTGCAGGCGTCGCACGAGTTCCAGGGTCCGCATGTAGGCCGAGGCAAGCCCGACGCCCTCGTAGGCCGTCCGCTGGGGGTCGATCTCGAAGGGCCGGGCCTCTCCCCTGATATGAAGGTGAACGAGCCAGGCATCCTCGAGCCGGGTGTCGGCAGTCGTGCGACGGGGCGCCTCGTCCTTGACCCGCTGTCGTTTGATGGAGGCGGAAACGATGAGCGAGAGGTCCTGTTCTCTCAAGGCCCGCCTCGAAGGCGGCGCTTCGGGATCCTCGCGCACCGTGCATTGCACCGGGTCGGCGAGCGGGTCTATCGACTCCAGGGGGATCGGGTTCCGCGATCGCGCCACCGTCTCGTCGGGGACGATGAAAACGCGAAGGCCCTTCGTCTTCAGGGCCGATTCCAGGGGTCCGTCCGCGGGCTCGTTGCTGACCCGGACAAGGCGATATCTCGAAGCCGCCTGCCATTGTCGGGCTTCCCAGGCAGAAACGCCGCAGGCATCGGCGATGGTCTCCACCGCGGCCGCGCTGGTGTCGATGACCACGTAACGCCTGGGTTGAAGGTCGCGACCGGACCCAGCCGCAACCGCCTCGAGACTGGCGAGACTCCTGGTCTGGAGGATCTTCTGGGCGGCCCGGGCCGCCTCCTCCTGAACCGCTTCCGAGAGCGCCGCTCCGCAGTAGACGCAGTTCGCCCGGGCCATTGCGATCGGGCGGGCGCAGGCGGGACAGAGCATCTGGAGTCTCAGTTTATGTGGGGGGGACAATTACACTCCGCTTTTCAATCCGATCCAAAGGTCACTTCTCCCTCATGCGGCGAATCACACGCTTATCGGCCGGCCTGCTGGCCGTCCTCGTCTGGTCCTGCGCCACCGGCGGCGCGAAGCGGGTCGCGGATCGCCCCGACCCGCTGTCGAGGATGGAGATCCTGGCCCGAATCCTCGTGCTCGAGGACTCTCGCTCGCTCGGAGACGGCGCGATTCAAGGGTTTCTCCAGCAGGAAGACCCGGCGGTTCGGCGTCGGGCGGTCCTCGCGGCCGGCCGTATCGGGGATCCGCTGGCGATTCCCCGTCTGGTCCAGCGACTCAAGGATCCCGAAGCCGAGGTCCGGCGCGCCGCGGCGTTCGCGCTCGGACTGATGGGCAAAGCCGAGGGGGCTCCGGCGCTCCTTGCCGCCCTCGACGATCAGGACGCGGCGACGCGGGGACGGGCTTCCGAGGCCCTGGGTCGCATCGGGCAGCCGTCCGCCGGGCCAGCCATCGCCGCGGCCTTCCGCAAGGCCCTTCCCCCGGGAAGCGGCGCTCCCCTTCGAATTCGAGGCGATGATCCGGGACGCGCGGATGATCCCTGGGTCGAGCTTCGCCTGCATCTGGTGGCGCTCGCCCGACTGAAGGACCCGTCGTCCCTCGCGGCCGCGGTTCTCGATTCCAATTCGACGCCGCTCGTCGACTGGTGGGTCTCCGCATGGGCGGCGATGCGCGTTGCCGATTCGAGACTGACCCCGATCCTGCTCGCCGCAGCCACCGCGGAGGACCCGTATATCCGCTCCCTCGCCGCCCGCGGCCTCGGCGCGCTCAAGGACCCGTCGCAACTCGGCGTCCTCCGCGGACTGGTGGACGACCGGGATCCAGCGGTCGCGAGAGAAGCCTTGCGGGCGGTGGGCACGATCGGGACCCCCGAGGGCGCGGCCCTCGCCGCCGCTCACCTCGACTCCCCGAACCTGGCGCTGAGACGCGAGGCCCTGCTCGCCCTGGCGGCGCTTCCTTCCCCGGCGCGATGGCGGCCGCGGGTCATGGACAACGTCGGCCATCCCGACCCGTGGATCCGGTCGGCGGCCTGGCCCGCCCTGATCAGGATGGACGCGGAGGAGGTGGGCATCGTCCTGTCCACGATCGGACCGGACGGCGACTGGCGCGTTCGACGGGCGGTGGCGGGAGCCCTGGCCGACACCCTGGGCGAGCGAGCCGCGCCCTTCCTGCTGCCCATGCTGAAGGACTCGGATGCGCGCGTGATCCCCGATGTCCTGTCCGCTCTCGCCCGCGCGCGCGGGCAGGATGCGGTGCCCACCCTTCTCGATCAGATCCAGAACCCGGACATGGGAATAAGGGCGGCGGCGGTGGAAGGGCTGTCCTCGCTCGAGAAGGGCTCGGGGAAGAGCTTCACGCAGGCCTTCGCGCGCGCCTACGAGGCCTCGCTCGGGGACCCGGACCTCGAAGCCCGGACCGCGATCGTGGATGCGGCCGCGAAGAATGACGCCGAAGAGAGCCGAACTCTCCTCCGCCGGATCGCCGGGTCGGACCCCTCGCGGGCGATCCGGCAGAGGGCGATGAGCGCGCTCTCCCAGGGGTTCGCTCCGCCCGAAGAGGGCGCCCTTCGCCTGGCCGACGCCCGTCGGCTCGTCTCCGTCTACGACCCGAACGCCCAGGCCTTGTATTCGCCGCACGTGTTGATGGTGACGCGCCACGGGACCATCGAACTGGTCCTCGACGTGGTGGACGCTCCCTTGACCTCCCTGTCCTTCGTGCGGCTCGCCCAGTCCGGTTTCTTCAACGGGCTCTCCTTTCATCGGGTGGCGCCCGGTTTCGTGGTGCAGGGAGGAGATCCTCGCGGAGACGGGTACGGGGGCCCGGGTTCGACGCTTCGATGCGAGTACAGCCAGCGTCCCTATGGTCGCGGCGCCCTGGGCATGGCCCTTTCCGGAAAGGACACGGGCGGATCCCAGTTCTTTATCACCCTCGAGCCGCAGCCTCATCTCGAGGGCTCCTACACGCAGTTCGGCCAGGTCCTTTCGGGCATGGACGTGGTGGAGAAGATCCGTCCCGGCGACCTGATCGATCGCATCGACGTGTTCGACGGCCGCGAGGCCCGCTGAACGTGTCCCCCCGTACGCCGCGCGTCCTCGCGCTCGATATCGACGGAACCCTGCTCAACTCGCGCCGCGAGATCTCCCCGCGGAATCGGGCGGCCGTCGCCGCCGCGGGAGACGCGGGAGTTCGCATCGCCCTCGTGACCGGCCGAAGGTATCCGGCGGCGAAGAAGATCGCCGACCTTCTCCCGGGCCGTCCCGCTCTGGTCCTGCACAACGGCGGCCTGGTGATCGAGGAGTCGGTCGCCATAAGGGTCCGCCCGCTCGCCCGGGCCTCCGCGATCGCGGTGCTGTCCTTTGCGAAGAGCGTGGGCGCGGATCCGGTGGTTCATTTCGGCCATGCCGGGGAAGGGCTGCTCTACGTCGAAAACGCTTCGCCCTCCCACACCCTGCTCGCGTACTACCTGAGCCGGTCTCACCCGGATGTGCGGGTGGTGGAGAACCTCGAAGCCGCGGTGGCGGGCGAAGGGGATGATCCGCTCCAGGTCATGTTCGGGGGTTCCATGAACGAGATGAGCGAACTCGCGGGAGCCATCGAAGCGCGCGGCTTGCAGATCAGGGCGCTCCGGACCGTCTATCCGAAGGACGATCTGTCGCTCATCGACATCGTGGCCCCCACCGTCGACAAATCCGAGGCGCTCAGCTTCCTGTGCGCGCGCTGGGGCGTCGAGATCGGCGAGGTCCTCGCCATCGGCGACAACTGGAACGATCGGGAGATGCTGCTGGCCGCCGGGAAGGGATGCGTGATGGGGAACGCGGATCCGGAACTTCGCGCACTGGGTCTCGAAGTGATTCCGGGAAACGATGAGGACGGCGTCGCGTACGCGGTGGAGCGTTTCGTGCTCGCGGGCCTCGGGGGAACGAGGGAGAAATAAAAAAGGGGGTGATCGCTCACCCCCTCCTGAAGCCGCAAATGGAAGCGACTTACTTCTTCTTCTTTGCAGCCTTCTTAGCAGCTTTCTTAGCGGCCATGGTGTGTAATCCCCCCTTTCGATCTAGGTATTGCCGACCCCCGCTTCCAACATTTTGTGTTGACAACAGAGGCATGCACTAGTTGGAGCGTAGGTAATGACTTGCACATTGTCAAGAGGTCAACCCGATTTTTCATCGGCGCGTCTCCCTTTATTTCAGCGTCTTAGCCTGTGGAAGTTCTGTTGAGAACCTGTTGTGGATCGTCGTGAATTTCAGATTTGTATGGTTTATTTAACACAAGTGGCGGCATCGGCGCGCGGCAACGACTTCCGTTGGATCTAGTTATGACGCCGGTCGGAGCGGATTTCGCCGTCCGCGGGGGCGGGCCGCGGCTCGATATGGTTCCTTATATAGTCACTTCCCTGGACATTCTTCGTCTTCGCGTTCCCTATACTCGCCGGTCTCGATGAAGCCTTCTTCGAAAAATTTTGAGTTTCGGGTTGACGCGCGGTCCGATCGCGCGCGCGCGGGACGCCTGACCACGCCGCACGGCGACATCCAGACTCCCATCTTCATGCCGGTGGGAACCGCGGGATCGGTGAAGGGGCTGACCTCGACCCAGCTCGAAGAGATCGGCGCCCAGATCATTCTCGCGAACACGTATCACATGCATGTGCGGCCCGGCGAGGATCTCGTGCGGGAGCTCGGGGGCCTTCACGGCTTCACCGGATTCCGTCGGCCCTTCCTCACCGACAGCGGCGGCTACCAGGTCATGAGTCTCGCCGCGCTCCGGAAGCGGACGGAGCACGGCGTGGTCTTCCGAAGCCACCTCGACGGCGCGCGACTCGAGTTCTCGCCGGAGCGCTCCATCGAGATCCAGATGAAGCTGGGGGCCGACATCATCATGGCCTTCGATGAATGCCCGCCCTGGCCGGCCACGCGCGAGGAGGTCCTCGATGCCACCGAGCGAACCGCGCGGTGGGCCGACCGATCGAAGCGCGCCCACACCCGGGAGGACCAGTGGCTCTTTGGAATCGTCCAGGGCGGCGTCCATGACGACCTTCGCGAAGCCAGTGCCCGCGCCATCACTTCGATCGGCTTTCCCGGCTATGCGATCGGCGGGCTGTCGGTGGGCGAGCCCAAGGAGGACATGGTTCGAATTCTGGAGGTCATGGACCGCGCGCTGCCCGAGGATCGGCCGCGCTACCTCATGGGTGTCGGCACCCCGGAGGACCTGCTCGACGGGATCAGCCGGGGCGTCGACATGTTCGACTGCGTGCTGCCCACGAGGAACGCGCGGACCGGGCAACTCTTCACCTGGCGGGGAAAGATGTCGATTCGGAACGCCAAATTCGCCCGGGACGCCTCGCCCATCGACCCCTCCTGCCGGTGCCCCACCTGCCGGATCGCCTCCCGCGCCTACCTGCGTCATCTGCACCTGTCCAACGAGATGACCGGGGGTGTCCTCGCCACCCTGCACAATGTCTTCTTCTATCTGGATTTGGTTGGAAAGGCGCGGGAGAGTATCGTCGCGGGCCGCTTTGAAGCGTTCCGGAAGGAGACCCTCCTGGGGTTCTCCGCCTGAGCTCCTTGAAGGTAAGGAGCGCTCGGGAGAGTCGAAGGTTCCCCGCGCGACGTTTCGATCGGCTCTTCCTCCAAAGAAAAAGCTCCGGCTCGTTTCCAAGAAAACCCCACCCAAACTATGGACTCCGTTTTTCTCCTGACCCTGCAGGCGGCGCCGGCGCAGCCCAGCGTGTTCGAAGCCTTCCTGCCCATGGCCATCGTGTTCGGCATCTTCTATGTCCTCGTGATCGGTCCGTCCCGGAAGAAACAGTCGGAACAGGAAAAGCTCCTCAAGGCGCTCAAGGCCGGAGACCACGTGGTCCTGGCTTCCGGGATCTACGGGGTCATCGAGGGGGTCGAGGGCGCGGACGTCTACGTACGCATTGCCGACAAGACCAAGATTCGCGTGCAGCGCAGCGCCATTGCGGCGCTGGAACATGCTGACGGCGCATCCAAAACCTAGGAAATCATGATGGACAGTCTTACAAAGAATCCATTCCTGCTCTGGCTGGTGATCTCGATCGCCGTGGGAGCGCTCGCCTGGACCTTCCTGCGGAAGGAACTGCGAACCAAGGCCATTCTCTATTCGTCGTTCCTGATCGCGTGCTTCGTGTCCATGTGGCCCCTCGAAGACAAGATCAAGCTGGGCCTCGACCTCCGGGGCGGCATGCACCTGATCCTCGAGGTGGTCACCGACGACGCGCTGCGGGCCACGGTTTCCGACGGAGTGTCGCTCGCGGCCAGTGAGCTGGGGCGCGCCGGCATGCCCGGGGCCAAGGTCATGGGGACCGACATCGACACCTTCACCGTCGAAGGCATCGAGCCCGCGCGAACCAAGGACGCGCGCACCACCTTGCGCGACTTCTTCCTCTCGACCGAGTGGAACCTGAGCGAGACCGCGACCGGCTTCTCCATCAAACTGACCGATCCCCACAAGCGGCTCCTCAAGGATCAGACGGTTCAGGAATCCATCCGGACCCTCGAGCGGCGGGTCAACGTCCTCGGCGTGGCCGAGCCCGTCATCACCCCGCATGGAAGCGCGGGCAACCAGATCCTGGTCCAGCTCCCGGGTGTGACCGACGTGGTGCGCGCCAAGGACATGATCAAGCGCACCGCGCAGCTCTCGCTCAAGCTCGTGGAGAACGAAGCCGCCACCCGCGAGATGCTCCTTCCCGCGGGCCAGACCGAACCGCCGCCCACCATGGAGATCGTGAGCGGCGCCGGCGCCGAGC